>NZ_JAAVTY010000120.1:0-4203 GCF_018642185.1 Candidatus Rhabdochlamydia sp. W815
AGTTTCTGATGTCTTCTAGGATTAAAGTGCACTATCTCCCTCCTTATTCGCCGAATTTGAATCCTATTGAACGCTTGTGGAAGATCTTAAAGGAAAAGAAGGTATACAATCGATATTACGAAACGTCGGTGACTTTTTTTCAGGCAATTAGAGGATTCTTCTTAGAAGAGATACCGAAAATAACAGATATTTTGAAATGTAGGATAAACGACAAGTTTCAAGTCGTTGACTTAAATCCCATTAAGCTAGCCGTTTGAATCGGCACTAGTATATTATCAAAAGTTGGTAAAAAAAACCAAAAAGTTTTAGAATTAACCCACTCCATCACACTTTGGGACTAAACATCTAAGAAAATACATAGAAGAACCTTCAGCAGTCAATTTCCAACTTAAATCTCGTATTATTTTAGTTTTTTGGTCAGAATTTCATTTACTATGACAGGAGAGGCTTTACCTTTACATAATTTCATGACTTGTCCAACTAAGAAATCAAAGGCTCTTGTTTTTCCAGTATGAAAATCAGCAATCGATTGTGGGTTATTCTCTAAAACCTTATCCACTAAAAGTGTAATGCTTGAAATATCTTGCAGGGGCTGGTAGTCAGGGTTTTGTTTTACGATTTGCTCAGGATCTGCTCCTGGGGCTTTGCACATATCATCAGCAATGCTTTTAGCAATCTTTCCAGTAATGGTGTTTGATTCAATCATCTTGACAAGTTTACCTATATCGCTAGGCCCAATTCCTGAGCGAATGAGACTATTTCCTGTGTCTTTAAAGCGCCCAGCAAACTCTATGATCATCCAATTACATATGCTTTTAGGGCTAGGGCAGATTTTAAGCGCTTCTTCAAAATAATCAGCGAGCTTTTTATCGTTAATTAAAAAGGCAGCAGCAGATTCAGGCAGTTCTAATTCTTGTAAATAGCGATTGTATCTTTGGTGTGGTAATTCTGGCAAAGTAGCTTTAATTGCTTTAATCTCTTCTTCTTTGAGTAAAATCGGAGGAAGGTCTGGTTCTGGAAAATAGCGATAATCATCAGCATCTTCTTTTTCACGCATTAAAACGGTTTCTTTTTTCTCTGAATCAAAACGATAGGTTCCTTGAGATATTACTTTATAAAAGTCTTTTTGCGGATGCAGAGTGTATTCACGAATTTGTCTGCGAATCTCTGATTCAAGCGCCAGTTCTATATTGCTAAAAGAATTGAGATTTTTAATCTCAATTTTTGTACGCAAGATCTGTTCTCCTTTCTTCCTGACAGAAATGTTACAATCAATACGAAAGGAACCTTCATCCATATTACAATCAGAGACGTCTAGATATTCTAAAATGGCTTTAATAGCCATAGAATAGGCTCCTGCTTCTTTGGGAGTATGCATACAGGGATCTGAGACAATTTCTATTAGTGCTACCCCTGCTCTATTGTAATCAACACCTGTAAATGTACTAAAGTGTTTTAAAGTACCAGCATCATCTTCCAAATGACTTCGATTAATAGAAAAATGTTTTAATACGCCTTCTACATCAGCTACTACAGTACCCCCTATTAAAATGGGTTTATAGAACTGTGTAATTTGAAAATTACGAGGGCTATCGGGATAAAAATAGGATTTACGATCAAATTGACTGCTCAAAGAGACCTCAGAGCCTACTGCACAACCAAAAAGAACAGCTTTATGTACAGCTTCTTTATTCAAAACAGGTAAAGCCCCAGGTTGACCCGTACAGACAGTGCTAATATTTGTATTAGGCTCATCTCCAAAATGATTAGCTGCAGAGCTAAAAAGCTTAGATTTAGTATTGAGCTGTGCGTGAATTTCTAAACCAATTACGGGTTGCCAATCTCCATAGCAGATCTCGCTCATTTTTATACCTTTTTATCAAATAAAGGGGGAATGATGTTTGTAAAGGAAGTAGCACTTTCAAAAGCATGTCCAAAACGCAGAACCTCTGCATCATACATATAAGGCCCAATGAGTTGCAAGCCATAAGGGAGGTTTTCCTCACTAAATCCATTAGGGACACTAATTGCTGGTAATCCTGATAGGTTTACAGATACAGTGAAAACATCCTGTAGATAAAGCTGTACCGGATCTTGAAATTTGCCTAAAGGAAAGCTTGTTAAAGGAGATGTTGGCATAGCAATCATGTTGCATTTAGCAAAGGCTTGTTGAAACATTTGGATTAATAAAGTGCGTACTTTTTGTGCTTTTTTGCAATACGCCTCTTGATAACCAGAGGAGAGAACATAAGTGCCTAGCAAAATGCGTTTTTTTACCTCTGCTCCAAAACCTTCTTGCCTAGAAAGTACATAAATCTCCTCGAGGGTTTTTGCTTCCTCCGCTCGCTTGCCGTAACGAATGCCATCAAAACGCGCAAGGTTTGTGGATGCCTCTGCTGTAGCTAGAATGTAGTAGACGGCAATTGCATATTTTAACAGCTTTAAATCTACATCTACAATAGTTACACCTAATCTTTTAAAAACTTCTACGGCTTCTAAAAAATGTTCCTTAGATCCAGGATCTAATTCACTTAAGCAACTATAGGGGACACCAATTGTTTGACCGTGAATGGGTTGATCCAGTTTTTTTAAATAGTCTTCTGAAGGGGATTTAATGCTGGTAGAGTCATAAGAGCAGTGTCTTGAAATCACCTGCATGCATAAAGCGGCATCTTTTACATCGTAGGTCAAAGGACCGATCTGATCTAGAGAAGAAGCAAAGGCTACCAAGCCGTAACGAGAGACTTTTCCGTATGTAGGCTTAAATCCTACAATTCCACAAAAAGCAGCTGGTTGTCTGATAGATCCGCCTGTATCTGTTCCTAGAGAAATAGGGCAAAAACGCGCAGCTACAGATGCGGCAGATCCTCCAGATGATCCACCTGGTGTACATTTAAGATCCCAAGGATTTTTAGTTATTTGATAAGCAGAGTTTTCTGTAGAAGATCCCATGGCAAATTCATCAAGATTGGTTTTACCAATGATCAATGCATCTGCTTCTTCTAAAAGCCTAACTACAGTTGCATCAAAAACCGCTTTATAGTTTTCTAAAAACTTAGAAGCGCAGGTTGTTTTTTCTCCTTGAATATGAATATTGTCTTTAATGGAAACAGGTACCCCTGCTAAAGCGCCTAGCGGCTTGCCAGAATCCCTTTTGCGATCTAATTCACCAGCTTTTAACATTACCCGCTCTTCCATTACAGATAGAAAAGCGCCAATTTTTTCATCATGCAGGGAAATTCGCTCTAACGTCTTTTCCGCAATTTGTTTAGCGGACATCTTTTTTTTGCAAAATCCCTCACGAATAGCATGGGCAGATAGTCGATACATGTACAAAAACTCTTTAGTTAGAAAAATTAATTACTGTAGGCACTCGAATTATGCTGCCTAAATGAGAAGGAGCATTTTCTAAAAACTGCTCTCTGGATAAGGTATTCATAACTGTGTCATCTCTTGTGACACTATTTTGGATTTCTCCCACTTGATAACAAGTAGGGACATCCGTTGTGTCAACTTCAGAAAGCAGTTCCATATAACCTAACACTTTTTTTAAATGCTTAGATATGGCTTTTTTTTCCTCATCTGTTGCTTCGCCAAGACGGCAGAGTCTATTAAGCTTTTCAAGATCTTCTTCATCAAACTTTGTCATTTAAATTCCTTAAAAGAGCTGAATACGAATAACCACTATAATTTTTCTTTCTTTGCCTGTAAAGGAAAAAATACCGAAAAAATTGGGCGGCAAGAGCCTTACTAGTTTGAGGATGAGCCTCTATGTAAGCAAATTTAAAGATCCTATCAATAGCTACAATAAGATAAAGTTTTCCTTCTTGGGTACGCACTTCAGCAATATCAATATACATGCCATAATTGCACACAAAGAAGGGGTTGCTCCTTAAACGGAGTAGGATAAACTCTCCAATATAAACGAGATTTTTTCAAATCTCAAAACCGCTCATTAAAGAGCAAAAAAATGAGGAGCAACCCATAAAGCATTATATTGGATTAGATGTATCAATGAAAAGAACTTTTATCTGTGTATTTAAATGAACAAGGTAAGATTGTCCATGAAGGTTCAGAAAAAACAGATCCTGATTTACTAGCAGATTATTTTTCCAAAAGAAATTTTCAAGAAATCGTTGTTGGCTTTGAAAGTGGATGTTTATCTCATTACCTAGTCACAGGATTTAGAAAAAGAGCTATAGA
>NZ_JAAVTY010000121.1:0-4167 GCF_018642185.1 Candidatus Rhabdochlamydia sp. W815
TCTACAAACATGCTATGCTCGGGTGCACAATAGATGTTTTTTCAAGTATTTATATGTTCTTTTTTGTGCACTTCAAGGTTGAAAGGGCCAAATTAAGAATTGCATAACTAGGTTTTTTTGAAAAAACTGCTCTTTCTTGCAAGAAGATGTTATCTTTTTTTATAAAAATGTTTATACATTCAAACTCTTAATTTGAATGCAAACGAGTATAGTAGTTCTGTTCTTTCTTGAATTAGAGCTCAAAGTATGCTACCCTCTTTACTTAAAAGAATAAAAAAACCATTTTATCTGTAAAGTAGCGTTTAAGCTTTGCTTTAACAAAAATACAATGGCGATTTAAGAGGTTTATCAATGTCAAAATATCCACAGGCACAAAATCCACTTTTGCTCCGGTATCACCGTCTAATGGATGCTTTTGCTAAATCAGATGACGAGCGTGATTTTTATCTAGATAAGGTAGAAGGGTTTATTGTTTATGTCGATTTAGATAAAGGAGAAAAAGAATTAGCTGATCTTGACAAAGAGATTAGCATCCATAATAAACGCTACGCGCTTTTACCAAAAATGACTTTCTATGAGACAAAAAAGTTTATGGAAGGATTTATTAATGAAAAAGTGTATGACATCGATACTAAAGAAAAGCTGCTGGACATTATTCAATCTAGAGAAGCTCGCGATAATTTTTTGGAATTCATTTATGATCATCACACGGAACTAGAGAAGTGGCAGCAATATTATGTAGAGCGCTCTCGTATTCGTATTATCGAGTGGTTGCGTCTTCAGGAAATCTTATTTGTATTTGAAGAAGATTTAGATTTAAATAAAAATATGATGGAGAAGTTAAAGCGATATTTATTTGACATGAAGGTCTCCAAAGACATAGCAGCTGTGAGAGAAGCTTTATATGTAAAAGCAAAAACCTATTATTCAAATGAAGCACTAAATCCTCGTCCTAAACGTGGACGTCCTCCTAAACAAGTTGCTAAAGTAGAAGTAGAGCCACAGGTAACCGTTGATATGTATACAATGGTTCCTTCTTCCTGTCGAACCTTTTTATATTTGCCAGATATTACCAATGCTGCAAGTATTACTTTTTCTGCTAAATTTGATACGGAAGCGCAACTACTCGCTAGCCTTAGAGGAAGTTCTCGTATTAAAGTGGATACTAAATTGCAAGCACTTTCAGAAAGACTGGAATCATTGCGCCATTTATCCACGCGGCTAATCACTACAGCAGATAGTTCTAGTTTAGCCGAACAAGGCATTAAACACTTAAAACAGATTCCCGAAGCTACAGTCTCTGCACCAATAGAAAATAAGAAAAGTTCTATTTCGGAGGTTGTTAAAGATTTGCTACCTTCTCGAAAAAAATCTGCAGATCCAGCAAAGAAAAAGGGTGAGATAAAGACAGTGACACAGATCCGCAAACAGCATAGAAAAGGGTAAGAGTTGAAAATGACGCAGCAACTTTTTTGCCAAGGTCTGACAAGAGCCATGAAAACTTTAGAAGTGATTTATCGAACGCGATTTGCCGATGAAAAAATGAAAAAGTTGATTCGCCAAAATAAAGGTGGCACATTTCATTTATGTACTGCAGGACACGAAATGGTAGGAGCTGTGGCTGCATCAGCATTGATCCCAGGCAAGGATTGGGGGCTAGCGTATTATCGCGACCGAGGTTTTGCAATAGGAATTGGTTGTACTCTCACAGAAATTATTGCAGCTTCCTTAGCGCGTGATATACCGCATCATTCCTCTGGGCGTATGATGCCGGAGCATTTTTCTCATAAAGAGTTTCGTTTGCCTTGTCAATCCAGTTGTGTAGGATCTCAATTTTTACAAGCTGTAGGCGTTGCAAAGGCAAGGCAACTCCTTAAAGAGGATGATGTTGTTTATGTGTCTGCTGGAGATGGAGCTACTTCTCAAGGAGACTTTCACGAAGCGTTAAATTTTTCCCTTTTACACAAACTAGGGGTTATTTTTGTTATTCAAGATAATGGGTTTGCGATTTCTGTTCCTATAAAAGATCAAACAGCAGGAGGCTCTATCGCCTATATGGCAGAAGGCTATCCAGGTCTTTCTATTTTTGATGTTGATGGTGGAGATTACGAAGAACTCACCAAAGCATTTGATACAGCTGTGCAAAAAGCTAGAGGTGCTCAAGGGCCAAGTCTTATTGTAGCCAAAGTTCCTCGAATAGGCCCTCATAGCAGTAGCGATGACCAAAATAAATATAGAACAATAAAATGCATTGCAAGCGATCAAGCAAAAGATATTTTGCCTCGTATGGAAAACCATCTTGTAGGGCTTGGAGTTTCTATCGATGAAATGCAAAAAATGAAAAATCGTTGTTTTGAAGAAGTGGAAAAGGCCGCAGTAGAAGCGGATCAAATTCCTTTTCCCATTGCAGACACAGCAGCCGATCATGTTTTTAAAAAGAGTGTGATAGAAGATTTTCAATTGCAAAAAACCTCTAAATGTCCGTTAGAGAGCATTGTAATGATGGATGGATTAAACCATGCTTTAGACGAAGAAATGCAATATGATTCCAACGTTGTTGTTTTTGGTCAAGATGTGGCTCATGGGAAGGGAGGAGTATTTGGAATTACCCGTAAGTTAACAGAAAAATATGGAAGTTCTCGCTGCTTTAATTCGCCTCTTGCAGAGTCTAGTATTATAGGAGTTGCTTTGGGAATGTCGATAGCAGGAATTCGTCCTGTTGTAGAGATTCAATTTGCAGATTACATGTGGACGGGCGTTAATCAACTTTTTAATGAGTTATCTAGCTTTCATTATCGTTCTAATGCAGAGTGGCATTGCCCTGTGGTCATTCGCATGCCATATGGCGGATACATTCAAGGAGGCCCTTATCATTCACAGAGCGTTGAGGCTATTCTTGCTCATATTCCAGGATTAAAAGTAGTCATTCCCAGTAATGCGGCTGATGCAAAAAGACTCTTAAAAATGGCTATTCGCGATCCTAATCCTGTTGTGTTTCTTGAACACAAAGCTCTTTATCGTCAAAGGGTTTTCTGTGCTAGCCCCGAGCCTTCAGAAGAAGAATTACAAGCCTTTGGCATAGCTAAATACGTTCGGAAGGGAGCGGATTTAACAGTTGTTTGTTGGGGAATGATGGTTTTTATGGCTTCTCAAATTGCAGATCGTCTCTTGCAAGATGGGATTTCTATAGAAGTTATTGACTTGAGAACTCTAGTTCCTCTTGATCTTGATCTAATTGTGCAATCTATTAAAAAAACCGGTAAATTACTCATTGCTCATGAAGCTGTTCGTACTTGTGGTTTTGGTGCTGAAATTGCAGCTCTTATAGCAGAAGAGGCTTTTGATTTACTAGATGCGCCTATTAAGCGTGTTACAGCAAAGGATTGCCCCGTTCCTTATTGTAAGCGGTTAGAAGATGCTGTATTGCCTCAAATAGAAGATTTAGAGCAGGCTATACATCAACTTGCTCGGTTTTAATCGGTCTCTTTTTTCTACAAGGACGAATCTGTGGCTTTTTTATTTGTTGAGATGTTTTAACCTTTTGAGCTAGATGCTCAATTAATCGTGCATTCAATTGGCCAAATTCTTTGAGTTTATTTTCTATTTGATTTAAAGGATTGGCTTTTTTTGTAAGAGTCTGTGGCTTTTTGTCTTTTTCTAATAATTCATGCATATGCATTAGACGTGCCATTAAACTTTCTTGTGTCTTTTGTAATGCTTGTACTTCAGATGTAAATAATGCATTGAATGAAATGCGATTAATTATGTCTGCATTTTCAATTAATTGATCCAATGTTTGATCAATATCAGCTAAAATTTCTTCTCCTGTACTTAGCATTGCTTCCCTCATTTTGTATTGTTTTTAGCCTAATATACATCTAATTAAATTAGTGTTCTTAGTTTTTATAAAACAATTTTTCTTAATTTTGTCAATTAATAAAAAAATTTTTTGCTTGTTTATTTTGTAAAAAATTACTTGATAAATCTTATTTTATTTTTCAGTCTAAAAAAATTAGATATAACAATCTTTTAAAATAGGGTAGTCCTAAACATGTAAAGCTCGGAATTAACAGTAGACCTCTTTCAAAACCCATTAACATAGCTCCAGATTATAAATGCCCGCAATTAGATTGAACCGAAGACCAAACCTTTTTCGTCTATTTCTAT
>NZ_JAAVTY010000122.1:0-4154 GCF_018642185.1 Candidatus Rhabdochlamydia sp. W815
TAGAAGCCGTAATATACATTGTCTTGCCCATTTCATTTCGGATAGCATAATGGAGCGAAGAATCTAAAATAGTTTTCTTCAAAAAGACTCCGCAGAAAACCCTGAACTTATCTCCCGCATTAAACTTTGCTGTCCTAAGATCTTAAAAAACGCCTTTTATTTTGCAAGCAAAATATCGGCTCGGAGAGCTTATGAAGAATTAAGAGAATTTATATTCCCCTTGTGTGCAATTAGAGAACTCGTTTACATTCAAATTAAGAGCTTGAATATATAAAAATTTTTATACAAAAGATAATATCTTCTTGCAAGATAGAGCAGTTTTTTCAAAAAAACCTAGTTATGCAATTCTTAATTTGAAATCAATCTAGTATAACATCCAAGACCCAATGTAATAAATTTTCTATTCCCCATTGACCGCGACTGATTCAACTATTCTTTCATTGAATGGTCCTGTAACACAATAGCTTCCCAATCATCAGCACCACACAAAGAACAAACGATTGTGATAAAAAGTATCGTTATAAAAGGATGAATAAAATTGCAGGATACTCCTCTAGGATCAGTAATGGTATCAAGACTTTGAATAAGTTTAAGATCAGGCTGAGGAGTCAATCCTGAATGTTTTTGAATGTGCCTGAGTGGTAATCGTTTTTTATTCATGAAGAGATCCATATTGTTTTTTTCGCAAAAGAAACAATATGGCTGATTTCTACAAAAACTCAAATTACTCTTTTAATGTCCTGTGCCCTGTAGGTGATGGTAGCCTTTAGCCAAGGTCTCTTTTTGTGTTTGATTGTTAAAAATCACAATAGAGATTCTTTTATCGCCTGCCTATTCTTTTTTTTAATTCTTCTGTGCACTTCAAACTTGAAAAGACTTAAATTTAAATCATTGAAATTTACTGTTATCCCTTATATAATCCTGCCCTTATGGAAGATAAAAAACGTTTAAGCAAGGTCCTTGCTGCAGCTGGAGTAGCTTCTCGAAGAGCTTCGGAAGAATTAATTTTTAAAGGTAGAGTGACCGTTAATGACGAGGTCATACTTGTTCCTCAAACCCTTGTTTGCGCGCAAAAAGATCAAATTTGTGTGGATAATGAGCCAATCCAAGCTGAAGGGAAAAAAGTTTATTACCTTTTAAACAAACCCCATGGCTTTATTTGTTCCAATGCTCCTTTAGGAACAAAAAAAAGAGTTGTCGATTTATTCGCTCATCTTCCTTATCGTCTATTTACCATTGGACGATTAGATAGAGATACAACCGGGCTCTTATTAGTGACTAATGATGGACATTTTGCAAATAAGGTGATCCATCCATCTTCTAATATTCAAAAAGAATATTTAATCAAAACACTACAAGAAGTGACCGATTTGCATCTAAAGCAAATCTCTAAAGGAATTTTTATAGAAGGGTCCTTTATAAAACCTATACGAGTGGTAAAAGTACGTAAGGGCACATTAAAAATTGTAGTTAAAGAAGGAAAGAAGCGAGAGGTTCGCTTGCTTGTACAAGCAGCAAATCTTGAGATTTTAGAATTATGTCGCATTCGCATCGGTGGGTTGCTCCTAGGCTCCATTGCCGAAGGCGATTTTCGGTCCATGTCAGAAACAGAAAAGCAGATTATTTTTCAATCTTCTGATCTTTGAAAAAGAGTTGTATTCAATTGGCTTTAAAGCTAGATTCCGATATGAGATTTGAGTATTTTATAACAGGATTGTATGCTTAACATCGCACGCCTTTTTGGCAAGTCTCCCTTCGCTCCCCTGCAAACCCACATGAAAAAAGTAGCTCACTGTGTGGAAAAGCTCTCACAGATGTTTGCTAATTTAGGAAAAAAAGATGCAGAAAAGATTGCAAAAGCAGCCCATGAAATTTCTCGTCTTGAACACGAAGCTGATCTAGCCAAAAATGATATCCGTAACCATCTTCCCAAGAGTATCTTTTTACCTATTGATCGGGCACAATTCCTCGATATTTTATCTATCCAAGATGATATATCCGATAAGGCAGAAGACATTGCTACCCTACTTACTTTAAGCCCTCTAGAAGAATGCAATGGATTTCTTCCACAAGTACAAAACTTTTTTTATAAAAATGAAGAAGTGTTTAAGCATTCTAAGCGTATCATTGAGGAGATCGATGAATTACTGGAATCTTCTTTTGGGGGAATTGAAGCAGAAAAAGTAAAAACAATGGTAGAAGAAACCGCCTATCTCGAACATGAAGCAAGCAAAATGCAGCATGTACTCACAAAAGAGTTGTTCACTAAAGCTCATTCTCTTTCTAATGCAGGTTTCTATTTATGGGTAAGCTTGATTGAAGAAATAGCAAAAATCTCTCATCTTTCCGAGAGCTTAGCAAACCGCATTAGAATGGTCCTAGAACTAAAATAAACGATGGACACTGCAACAATACTTACACTGCTTGTTATAGCCATTGGTTTTTATATGGCTTGGAATATTGGAGCCAATGATGTTTCTAATGCTATGGGGACATCTGTTGGCTCAGGTGCTCTTACCTTAAGAAAAGCGGTTATTCTAGCAGCTGTTCTAGAGTTTAGTGGAGCTTTCTTCCTTGGATCTCATGTCTCAGAAACTATGCAAAAAGGATTGATTCACACTCAATTGTTTGCAGAAGATCCCTTGATCTTAGTCTTAGGAATGTGCGCTGCACTATGCGGAACTGGGGTCTGGTTACAAATAGCTTCTTTTTTTGGATGGCCTGTTTCTACAACGCATGCGATTGTAGGAGCTATTTTAGGCTTTGCTGGCGTGATTATGGGAATCAACGCTATTCAATGGAGTGCGGTGAATTCCATTGCAGCTAGTTGGGTTAGCTCGCCTGTTTTAGCAGGTATGATCTCTTATTTTGTATTTAATATGTTGCAACGCAATATTTTATATGCAATGAACCCTTTAGAAGCAGCAAGAAAATTTATCCCCTTATTAACCTTCATTGTTCTTGGTGTATTTACTCTAAGTTTACTGTTCAATGGGCTTACTCGTTTGAATTGGCATTTTTCTTTTATCCAAGTACTAGCTTTTGCCTTCGTCATTGGTAGCATTGCTTCTTTTATCGCCTTTCTATTAGTTCGTAGAGTGTATTCTTCCAATGAATCAAACCCTATTTCTCGTTATTCCCCTCAAACGGTTATCAGTCTAGAAAAAGCACTTAAGCACCTACAGCGCGTTCATGTGGTATCTTATGATGAAACCCATGCAAAAATAGGACAATTAGTAGAAGAAGTACAATCGCTCTCTCAACAGCTAAGGCAAGAAACAAACTTTTTAGAACGTACTTCTGAATATACTTCTGTAGAAAAAATGTTTGGTTATTTGCAAATTCTAAGTGCCTCTTTTGTTGCTTTTGGTCACGGGGCTAATGATGTTGCTAACGCTATAGGCCCTGTTGCAGCTGTTCTAGATATCATTAATAGAGGTATTGTTTCTCAAGCAACAACGGTTCCTTCTTGGCTACTTGTATTTGGAGGCTTAGGAATTGTAACAGGTCTTGCAACCTGGGGTTGGCGCGTCATTGCTACCATTGGCAAAAAAATCACTGAACTTACCCCCACCCGTGGCTTCTCTGCTGAATTTGGCACCGCTATTACCATCCTTTTAGCTTCCAAACTAGGCCTCCCCGTCTCTACTACACACTGCTTAGTCGGTGCTGTTCTAGGGGTAGGATTAGCTCGTGGAATCCGCGCCTTAAACCTTAGAATGCTTCGCTACATTGCACTATCTTGGGTAATTACTCTTCCTGCTAGTGCAATAACTAGTGTTCTTATTTTCTATTTACTAAAAGCTATTTTCATATAAATACTTATTTAAAAAAAATAGCCAGACTAACTTACTTCATGTTAAGTCTTTTCAAGTTTGAAGTGCACAAAAGAATTAAAAAAAAGAATAGGCAGGCGATGAAAGAATAGATCTCTTGCATAACCAATAACCTACATTCCTACCCCCTAGCGTATATAGTGGTTCCGATTCAATCGTATAGAAAAATATAGGATTAACGACAAGTTTCAAGTCGTTGACTTGAACCCCATTAAGATAGCCGTAAAATGAGGAGCAACCTATGAAGCATTATATTGGATTAGATGTATCAATGAAAAGAACTTTTATCTGTGTATTAAATGAACAAGGTAAGATTGT
>NZ_JAAVTY010000123.1:0-4152 GCF_018642185.1 Candidatus Rhabdochlamydia sp. W815
ATTTTCCTAAAACACAAAGCTTTTTAGATACGACTTCCAAGGATATGGAAAGGGTGGAAACTTATACTAAATAACAGACCTAGAAAGGCTCTCAACTTCAAAACTCCACTAGAAGTGTTTAGGAGATTATCTACAAATATGCTATGCTCGGGTGCACAAAAAAGAACATATAGTGGTTCCGATTCAATCGTATAGAAAAATATAGGATTAACGACAAGTTTCAAGTCGTTGACTTGAAACCCATTAAGCTAGCCGTTTGAATTGGCACTACTATGTTTTTGGAATTAGCTAAGCCTTTTGTGCTATTATGTCTTTTTTAAACAAAGAGGTACGGTATGGTAGAGGTTTCAGAAGGAGAAATTCAAACGACAGCAATGGATCATCATGGCTTAGTGGCTGCCAATAGAACGCGGTATAATTACTTAAAAAAAAGTCATTCATATGAAAAAAACGGTTGTTGTGGGGATGTCTGGAGGAGTAGACTCCTCTGTTGCCGCCTTGTTGCTTAAAGCAAAGGGCTATCAAGTCATGGGCCTTTTCATGAAGAATTGGGAAGAAAAAGATGAAAAAGGCATCTGTCTTTCAGCTTCTGATTTTGAAGATGTCCAGAAGGTTTGTGCCCAGATTGACATCCCTTGCTATACAGTGAATTTTGTCAAAGAATACCAAGAATCTGTCTTCTCTTATTTCCTTTCTGAATTAAAAAAAGGTTATACTCCCAATCCAGACATTCTCTGTAACCGCGAAATTAAATTTAAGGTTTTTCTCGATAAAGCAATGAGTCTTGGCGCTGATTACCTAGCAACTGGTCACTATTGCACTATTGAAGAAGAAAAGTCTTTTTATTTACATAAAGGCCAAGATCCCAATAAAGACCAGAGTTATTTTCTCTATACCCTCTCACAAAAAATATTGGAAAAAGTTCTCTTTCCCATTGGACATCTAACCAAACAAGAAGTGCGCTCAATTGCTTTATCTCACAATCTTTTTACAGCGAAAAAAAAAGATAGTGTAGGGATCTGTTTTATTGGTAAACGCAACTTCAAAAATTTCCTTCTTCCTTATCTTGGTTATCAAAAAGGGGCGTTTGAGAACACGCAAGGACAAGTCCTGGGTTATCACGACGGTCTTGCTTACTACACAATAGGCCAACGCAAAGGACTAAAAATTGGAGGAGCTGGCGATGCTTGGTTTGTCGTTGCCAAAGATATAAAACGCAATGTCATTATTGTTGAGCAAGGCTTAGACCATCCTAGCCTTTATCAATCAGAGCTTATTGCAACGGATTTAAGCTGGGTAGCGGATCTTTCCCCTCAAACGCCTTATCCTTGCTCTGCTAAAATCCGTTACCGACAGAAAGACCAAAACTGTGTCATTGAAAAAATTTCCGAAACAAAAGCTTTTGTACGCTTCTTAGAACCTCAAAGAGCAATCACCCCTAGGCAATCGATTGTGTTCTATGCTGGCAATCGTTGCCTAGGTGGTGGGATGATCGAGCCAGAAGCCCCCTAACTTTTTTCATCAGATATAGATGGATATTCTAGGGAACAGAGATCCACTTTAACAGCTTGGTGAATACTGCTCTTAAGCTCTTTGAGCTTTTTCTTATCTGGACTCTTTGCAAATAATGTTTTTTCGAATCTGCTTCTTTTCTCTAAGCAACTGTTAATATTGCCTTCAGAAATCAATGAAAATAACTTTTTTTTCTTAACCCTATCCATTCTATTCCATTTTTCAGGTGTTATATTGTTTTCAGAATCAAGGTCATAAATTGTCTGTATAACAAATAGCTGCTCTTCTTTTAATGAAATTTTTTCTTTTAACTTGATTCCTTGCTTAGTTGCTTCCTGGTTAAAAGTTTGAACGCCTTTGTCAATGACCTTTTTTAATCCTGGCCAAGAAGCTAACAATTGTTCTAATTGTTCTTCTTTAAGTAAAGGAACCTTTCTTCCTTCATGCATAATCTCGGTGAAAACCCCCAATAAATGCTGAGGAGAGCGTATTTTATCGCATCTTCTTTTCAGTCTTGCAAACTCTGTATTTGAAAGATTTTTTAACTTATCTTTTATATAGCCTTTTACTTTTACTGCATGATAAATATTCCATCCTAAAACCTCTTTAATACGCCCCTTGTATATAACGTGTTGTGTAGTAGGATATGTAGGATTAAATCTTTTTATAAGCTGATTTCCCTTCTCAAAAATATTTTGAGAAAGTGTTAATTTTGGTAAGCCGGAAATAAATACGCCATTCAAAGAAGATAAATCTGCCTTACTGGTTTTTAAAGGAGTTAAATCTTTATTAAGATCCATAGCAGCCTGAACAGCATTAATTAATAGTAACATGATAAAATCCTGTATTAAATTATTTATTTTCATAACTAGCGTTATGACAATGAACCATATCATTTTCTTTATAAAAATCAAGCCATTTATTTTTAATTAAATTAAATTAATTATATTTTAAAAATGCAAAACAATAAATAATTTAATATATTAATTTGTAAATCAAGCATTTGGATTTGATTTAAAAACCAGATAGGGCTATGATTCCCCTTTATCAAAAGCTGTTTTTATACAAGAGCTCCTCTAACCTTCCTGTCAGGTTAGGAAAGGTGCAATACCCGAAACTTAAACCGGTTATAAAGCTTTAGCCTTAGAGCCTGTTTAAAATCTTTTCAAAAGTAGAGCAATAGACCTTTTGCGTAGTTAAATAAAAATTTCATAATTGTAGATTCCAGCAATAAGATTAAACCGTAAACCAAACCTTTTTCTTCTGTTCCTATATTTGCCACTTAAAATTTTACATCTTTTTAGACTGCCAATCACGTTTTCATTAACAACTCGCTCAGAGGAAATCTCTTGATTCTGCTTTTTCTCTTCTTTTGTTAACGGCTTCTTCTTACTGGATTTTTTTGGAAGTCTTGAGTTTTTTTGAATCTTTTTTATGCCTGTATAACCACTGTCGGTCATACCACAACGTTGATCTGTCCTCCGTACCCTACTCTCTTTAAACAGTCTAACATCATGTTTTTTGCCAAGTCTTTTCAAGTTTGAAATGCACAGAAGAATTAAAAAAAAGAATAGGCAGGAGATGAAAGAATCTCTATTGTGATTTTTAACAATAGATTTCTTGCATAACCCCTTATTTTAAAGCTTTCATTTATAGATTCCTAATCTTAACAAAAGCATTTCCAGCTATATCGCTCAAACAATCATATCTCCTGGATTAAAATACTTTAAAATTTTAGATTGCTTATTGGTTATGCAAGAGATCTAATCAAACACAAAAAGAGACCTTGCCTAAAGGCTACCATCACCTAACCTATGACCAAAGATGTCAGATTTATATTTTACAAGCTAGAGAAGATACATCTAGCTCAATAGCAACCATTCTAAAAGTTCATCATAGCACTATTAGTAGGGAACTTAAGAGAAATAAAGGACAACGAGGATACTGTAAGAATTACTTCGTATTCCATGTCTCTCTTAAGAAGAGCTTTTTTCCCAGGCTGTGAAAACTTCTTGCTTTTAATCCATGTGTCTTCTAGCTATCTGCAGGCTCGATAACATGCGCTTTCACTCAGACCGTAACTACAACCTGTGTGAAAATACGTTACTAGGTTTTTCTGAAAAACCTGCTCTATCTTGCAAGAAGATGTTATATTAAACCTCTTAAAACGATTTCTTGAAAATCTCTTTTGGAAAATATAATCTGCTAGTAAATCAGGATCTGTTTTTTCTGAACCTTCATGGATCATTTTCCCTTGTTCATTCAACACACAGATAAAAGTTCTTTTCATTGGAGAGTTTAATCTACTCCGTTTAAGGAGCAATCCCTTTTTTGTGTGCAATTATGGCATGTATATCACTTTTTCAAGTTTACAACTTTCCATGTAATCTCAAAACCTAATAGATGATGCATATCCTAGAAAAGCATAACTAAATAGCTTGCAAGAGAACGCGTAACCAATGAAAATTTTAGCTACTCGAAACCCAAGTGAAAAAGGTTTCGGTTTAATCTAATCACTGGAATTTATAATCTGGAACTGATGGGTTTTGAAAAGAGAGTCTTTTCAAGTTTGAAGTGCACAGAAGAATTAAAAAAAGAATAGGCAGGCGATGAAAGAATCTCTATTGTGATTTTTAACAA
>NZ_JAAVTY010000124.1:0-4039 GCF_018642185.1 Candidatus Rhabdochlamydia sp. W815
CTAAGTCAGCTCTCTGGCTAGGGATCAGTTTTTTCATACTCAATAGCTTAACACAAAACAAAATATTTTTCTATACGATTGAATCGGAACCACTATATATTCCAAAGCGGTCTTTGGCAAAATTAATCACTTGTTTAGCCGAATGGGGTGCTTCTTCTTTTACATAGATTTTTAGTTGGTCAAGCTGATTTTGACTGAGCCAGCAAACCTTTCCTGTATAGTTCAAATTTAGTAAGGCTTCTTTTCCGTCTTCTGAATAGATTTTATAATAATGTCTTATCGTATCGTCATCTAGGAGTAAAGCATGTGCTACTTGTGGGCATGTCCACCCTTCATCTAACAATAAAATAGATTTGATTCTATCGCATAGCCTTTTATCCCGTTCATGGCGATGACGAGCCTTGAGGATGTCTTTTTGGTTTCTTGTTAAAAAGTTCGCTTTTAGTTGCATATGAGCAAAACTTATATCTCAATCCAGAAGAGCTTAAGCGTATAGCAAAAGCGCCCATTGCTGTCGAATTAATTTAATCACTCTACTGATTGCCTAGAAAACATTGCTTAATAGGGAATACGTTGAAATTTTCTCTCCTTACATGCTATCCTGGCTTGTTTATGTAAAACCTCTTGTTATCTATGACGTTATCTAAAAGTTATGAGCCTCAAGAAGTCGAAAAGAAGTGGTATCTCTTTTGGGAAGAAAAACAATTTTTTAAAGTAGATCCGGCCTCTATAAAGCCCGCTTTTTGTATTTGTATGCCTCCGCCCAATGTAACCGGTGTGCTGCATATGGGGCATGCTCTTGTGAACACTCTGCAAGATGTCTTGATTCGTTGGAAGAGAATGTCGGGCTATGAAACATTATGGGTTCCAGGAACCGATCATGCGGGAATTGCTACACAAACCGTTGTAGAGCGCCGTTTACTAGCAACAGAAGGGAAGAAACGTAAAGATTTTACAAGAGAAGAATTTTTCCAAGAGATCTGGCAATGGAAAGAAAGAAGTGAAAATCAAATTTTAAATCAACTAAAGAAATTAGGTTGCTCCTGTGATTGGTCTCGTCTTTGTTTTACTATGGATAAAGAGCGCAACTTAGCTGTTTGCACCTTGTTTAAAAAAATGTTTGACGATGGTTTGATTTACCGCGGAGATTATCTAGTTAATTGGGATCCTATTTCACAAACAGCGTTAGCTGATGATGAAGTAGAGTATGAAGAAAAAAGTTCTTTCCTCTGGTATATTAACTATTGCTTTGAAGATGCTCCAGAGAAACTCATTACAGTTGCAACAACCCGTCCTGAAACAATGCTTGGCGATACTGCTCTTGCAGTATCTGTTTGCGATGAGCGTTATAAACACCTAGTTGGTAAAAGAGTTATTGTTCCTTTTGTAAAAAGAAGTATTCCCATTATAGCAGATCGTCTTATCGACCCCTCTTTTGGAACAGGTGTTGTTAAAGTAACCCCTGCGCACGACTTGAATGACTACCAAATGGGACAAACACATAAACTCGATAGTATCAATATCATGACCCCTGATGGTCGGATTAATGAGCAAGGTCAGGAATTCTCAGGTTTAACTATGCAAGAGGCACGGGTAGCTATAGTAGATGCCCTACAGAAAAGAAACCTTATCAATAGGATTGAGCCCCACAACCATCGCATAGGAATTTCTTATCGCTCAAAAGCGATTATTGAGCCTTATCTTTCCAAGCAATGGTTTGTTCGAGTTAGTCAATTTAAAGACCGCCTGCGCCAATTGGTTGAAGACAAAAAAGTATCCTTGATTCCACCTCATTGGGAAAATACCTATTTTCATTGGATTGATCATTTAAGGGATTGGTGTATCTCCCGTCAACTTTGGTGGGGTCATCGGATTCCCATTTGGTACAATAAAAACAATCCTGATCAGATTCTGGTGTTTGATGGCATTAGCCTACCGCTTGAAGTGCAAAAAAACCCTGATCATTGGTACCAAGATGAAGATGTACTCGACACCTGGTTTTCTTCAGCCATTTGGCCTTTTAGTACACTTGGTTGGCCTCATCAAACACAAGAGTTAAAAAAGTTCTATCCTAACTCTACTCTCATTACAGGCCATGATATTTTATTTTTTTGGGTAGCACGGATGATCCTAATGGGAGAATATGTTTTTAATCAGCCACCTTTTCCTGAAGTTTTTTTACATGGACTTATCTATGGAAAATCTTATTGGCGTCATCAAGAAAACGGCTCTATTGCTTATTTAACGCATGCAGAAAAACATCCCTTTGAACTTGGGCAAACACCCCCTTCAGAGATTCATTCCAAATGGGAAAAGATGTCTAAATCCAAAGGAAACATCATCGACCCTTTAGAAGTTATCGATTTCTATGGAACAGATGCGATGCGTATGGGTCTTTGCGCAAGCGCTACACAAGCGCGTCAAATTGATTTAGATCGGCGTAGATTTGAAGAATTTAAAAATTTTGTGAATAAAATTTGGAATGGCGCTCGTTTTGTATTTATGAATATTAAGGACTTAAGTGCAGATAATTTCGCTACAGGACTTGACCTGTCTATCCTTACTCTAGAGGATCGTTGGATTTTTTCCTTGCTAAACCGTACAATCCAAAGCGTAAATAGCTATTTAAAAGAATATGCTTTTGATAAAGCGCTTTCTACAGCTTATGATTTTTTCTGGAATCAATTCTGTGCTTATTATGTAGAATTGGTTAAACCTATCTTAACAGATCCTGTAAACGCTAACAGAGAAAATAAACAAAAAATCCTCTCTTTGGTTTTATTTAGTTCTATTCGTCTACTGCATCCTATAGCACCTTTTGTAACAGAAGAGCTCTTTGATAAAATCAAGCAAAAATTGGATTCTCGAATAGAAAATCAAACAGATCCTTACACTCAAGAAGCGCTAGCAGCCATTAATAGTTCAGCTTGTATCGTATCAAATTACCCGCAAGCTATTCTAGAAGATATTCGTCCTGACGTGGAAGAAACATTTACCTTCTTAGACCAAGTAACTCATGCTATCCGTGCTATTCGAGCTGAAATGCAAATGCCACCAAATATGGCTATTGATCTATTTGTTCAAGCACCATCTCAAGATGAACAAAGAGCTGCTTTAGAGAAAAATTCTGGTTTTTTAAAAGCACTTATCCGTATCCAATCGATTACCTTTACAGAAGAAACTCAGAATCTCCTCTTTAGTTCAGAAACCCTTATTGGTTCCTTAAAATTACAGATTCCCCTGCCGCAAGAACTAAAAATTAGAGAAAAAATCCGTTTGGTTAAAGAAAAGGAAAAACTCATCCAACAACAAAATAAGCTTCGAGCTCAACTTGCTAATGCAAATTTTCTTGAAAAGGCACCTGCTTCTCTTGTAAGTACGTTAAAAGATAACCTTTCCCAAGCGGAAAAAAAACTTGAGGAAACCATAGAAAAATTAGACCAACTACAGAATTAAATAATCTTTAATGATTTATTCGATTATACTTTTGCTTCTAAAAAACAAGAGAGAAAAGTTATGTCAATAGAAGTGGGTCCAACAAATATTGCATATCAAAATTTAACAGAACCAACCTCTACAACTATTCTATCTCGAATAAGAAAGCGCTTTACAGTTAAAGATTTAGCAATCTTAAGCATAGGAACTTCTGTAGTAGGTGTAGCTGATTTTCCCCATGATGGAGCTTTTTCATATTACTGCAAAGAATCCTGCAGCTTGCTCTATAAATTTAATATTGGCATGCAATAAGCTAGGAATAGGCACTCTCTTAGAGCCTGTTTAAAATCTTTTCAAAAGTAGATCAATAAAAGCTAGAACCACCATATATCAGGCTTGTATGTAGTTTTCTTTCTCAATTTTTCCATCCACGCAAAAGAACGCTTTACAATCCATCTTCTAGAAATGACTGTAAAAGTATGAAGTGCATTTCTTTTTGCTATTTCTACTATATATAGTGGTTCCGATTCAATCGTATAGAAAAATATTTTGTTTTGTGTTAAGCTATTGAGTATGAAAAAACTGATCCCTAGCCAGAGAGCTG
>NZ_JAAVTY010000125.1:0-4036 GCF_018642185.1 Candidatus Rhabdochlamydia sp. W815
GCTTTGCGCCTAAGGAAGTAAACAACATACATAATATACTCCTTTTTTCGCAATTCCTTTTCTCGCTTTTTTTTGCTTTTTCATAGAAAGAAAAAAAATATAAATGTCTTTGAATTTAAGCTAAAAGAGGTCTGAGTATTAAATAACTCGCCATGCCTACTAGATAACCAACCCCCACAGGAATACTCATTTTTTTAGCATAAGAGAGAAAATCAATTTTTTCGATACCCATAATGGCAACACCTGCTGATGAGCCAATGATTAAAATACTACCTCCTGTTCCAGCTGCGTAGGCAATCATATGCCAAAAGGAAGAATCCATTGGGAATACTTCCAATGGATACATGCCCATTGTAGCTGCAACTAAAGGAACGTTGTCTATAATTGCAGAAAAAATGCCTAATAAAGTAGCAATCAGAGCTGGTTCGTCAATTATTTTATTTAACCACTCCGCTACAATTTTTAGCATCCCAGCAGATTGCAGAGCCGCTACGGATAGCAAAATTCCTAAAAAAAACAATACCCCTGAAGTATCTACTCGAGTAAGCACATGAGGTACCCTCAAATGCTTTCTTTCTTCATGTGGATAGTGCATTAGATCTGTAACAATCCATAAAACAGACAAAGCTAAAATCACTCCCATAAAAGGAGGAAGGCCTGTTAGTCCTTTAAAAATAGGCACAAAAATTAAACCTGCTACTCCTAAACAAAAAACAACTTTAGCGCCAGGTTCATCAGGCTCTACTTTTTGCAAATCACCAGAAGCAAATTTTCCCTTTAACTTTAGAGAATACCAAATAAGAGGAAGGAATAATGAGATAATTGATGGGATAATTAAAGCTTTTATAACAGCAAAGCTAGAAAGTTGACCATTGATCCAGAGCATTGTGGTTGTAACATCTCCAATTGGAGTCCAGGCCCCCCCTGCATTTGCAGCAACTACGACAATGCAAACCATGAGAAACCTCTCTTTTCTATCAGGGATTAATTTGCGTAGCAAGGAGACTATTAAAATAGTTGTAGTTAAATTATCGAGAACCGCGGAAAGAAAAAACGAAGCGGCTGAAATGATCCATAACATTTTTCTTTTAGATCTTGTCCTTAATCTATCGGTAATGATCTTAAAGCCACGATGAGAATCAATAAGCTCCACTAACGTCATAGCTCCGATTAAAAAGAAGATAATTTGTGAAATTTCTGAGATGTGATGGCCCAAATCATATAAGTCGGACGAATTTTTGCATGACATATAAATCGTCCAACAAATAGCGCCGATAAGCAGTCCAACAGCTGTTTTATTCACCCTGATATAATACTCTAAAATAATTGCTAAATACCCCAAGGCAAAAACAACTACAATCAGAAAACATTCCATTTTCTTAAAGCTCCTTGATAAAACAAAATTAATAATTTTTAAGCAATTCCTGCTTGAACGATATCGTGCATGCGTAAAATACCTATTACGGTACGATCGTCTAACACAACAGGCAAAATCGTGATATACCTTTTTGGATCTTTTTGCATGAGAGCCAGCGCATCCCAAGCAAGCAGATCTTGATTTACGACTACAATAGAGTTTGTCATTAAATCCCTCACTGGTTGCTCTAGAGCAGAAGTGCCCCTTACCTGCAAAGCCCTTCGTAAATCTCCATCTGTGAAGATACCTAGCAGTTTTTTTTTCTCATCTACAATCAAAATCGCTCCACATTTTTTATCAGACAGTTCAAATAAAACATCAATGAGTTTATCCGAAGGATCTGCTAAGGGGATAGCTTGATTGCGAAACATCAAATCTCCTACTTTTAATGTCGCCTTTTTACCAATCGAACCAGCAGGATGGTTAAGAGAATACTTGATAAGATCAAATTGGTTTTTATGCATCAAAGAAATAGCTAGAAGATCTCCGAATAATAATTGCACCATTGTAGAAGTAGTTGGAGCCAAATTAAAAGGGCATAATTCTTTTTCAACAGGCAAATAAATAGATAAATCAGCTAAACGAGAAAGGCGGGAGTTTAGATGAGAAATAACTGCTACAATAAAAGTTTTTCTTTTTTTAGCAAAAGGGACCAAATGTAGTAACTCTTCTGTTTCTCCACTGCGACTAAATAATAAAAGCAGATCCTTCTCTGATAAGATCCCTATATCTCCATGTAAAAAATTAGTGGGAGGAAAGTACAATGCTTTTGTTCCTGTAGAAATAAGCGTCATTGCAATTTTTTCAGCAATAATTCCACTTTTTCCAACGCCTGTAAGGACCAATAACCCTGACACTTTGCTACATTGCTTGATGACTTTTTGCAGCTGCTCCAAAGGCAAATTGGTAAAGTAATGCGCTAAATATTGTTTCTGCCGACTAAGGATTTCTTGTATTTCTTGCATAAAAACTTTTGTGTTTGTGTATTTGATAGTATATGCAAATCCTATTTTTGCTTGAAGTCTTCAAAAAAAAGCCGTAAAAGAAAGCTTTTTAATTGAGGTAAGAATGAGCAAAAAAATTCCTATAGCAGTAGCCCATGGTGATGGAATTGGACCTGAAATCATGAAAGCCACCTTACATATTCTACAAGAAGCTGGTGCTCCTTTAGATATCCATTCTATTGAAATAGGAGAACAAGTATACAATAAAGGTATTCTAACAGGAATTGCATATAATTCCTGGGAAATACTACGTCATACAAAAGCTTTTTTAAAAGCACCTATTACTACTCCACAAGGAGGCGGTTTTAAAAGCTTAAACGTAACTATTCGTACTACTTTAGGATTGTATGCAAATATACGTCCATGCATTTCTTATGCACCTTTTATCACTACAAAACACCCTAAGATGGATGTAGTTATTGTAAGGGAGAATGAAGAGGATTTATATGCGGGCATTGAATATCGTCAAACGCCGGATGTGTATAAATCGCTTAAAATAATTTCTCGTCCTGGTTCAGAAAAAATCATTCGCTATGCTTTTGCATATGCCTCTCATCACAATCGAAAAAAAGTGACCTGCTTTACAAAAGATAACATCATGAAATTCTCAGATGGATTATTTCATAAAGTATTTGATGAAATTGCAAAAGAATATCCACACATTCAGAATGAGCATTGGATTGTAGATATTGGGGCTGCTAAATTAGCTGATACTCCGGAAATATTCGATGTCATTGTTATGCCCAATCTTTATGGAGATATCCTTTCTGATGTAGCTGCTCAAATTTCTGGATCGATTGGCATTGCAGGCTCTGCAAATATCGGTGATAGAGGTGCGATGTTTGAAGCAATTCACGGTTCTGCTCCAAGAAGAGCTGAACAAAATGTAGCAAATCCTTCTGCTCTTCTCTTAGGAAGCGTCCTAATGCTGCTTTACTTGGAAGAGACTCTATTAGCAGAAAGGATCCATAATGCATGGTTGAAAACAATAGAAGAAGGTTTTCACACATATGACATCTTTAAAGAAGGGGTTAGTAAGCATAAAATGGGGACACAAGAATTTGCCTCACAAGTAATCAAATTCTTAGGTGAGAAACCACAGTATTTGACCCCGGTTACCTATCAAAATAAGAATAAGTTTCAAGCCGTTCATGCTCATTCTCATTCTATTTCTGTTCAAAGAGAGCTTGTTGGTGTCGATGTTTTCACCTATGCTGATAAAAATCCCACTAAAGCACTTACCGCCAATAAATGGAATGCGCTTGCCTTACAAACGATCAGTAATAGAGGGGTCAAAATCTGGCCCGATGGACAGTCAGAGACCTTTTGTATTGATCAATGGCGTCTACGCTTTTTATCTAAAGACAACTCATGTATTGCAAAAGAGAGAGTTCTTGCCATCTTAGAAGAAGTATCTCAAGCAGGATTTGATAGCACAGGCTCGGAAAACCTGTATCTTTTCGATAAAAAGCCTGGATTTTCCTAAGAGCCTGTTTAAAATCTTCTCATTAAGGCATAATGATATACATGCCATAATTGCACACAAAGAAGGGGTTGCTCCTTAAACGGAGTAGGTTAAACTCTCCAATATAAACGAGATTTTTTCAAATCTCAA
>NZ_JAAVTY010000126.1:0-4035 GCF_018642185.1 Candidatus Rhabdochlamydia sp. W815
TTTATTTTCGGAATCATATTCTCTGAGGTATTCCTGAACAGTGATAGGGCTTATCCGGAGTGTTTTAGCAAGATTTTTTGTTGAGATACTCTCATTATAGCCCAAAATTACACAAAGCCTATTCCGTTCAGAATAGTCTTTTGGATGCTTTAACTTGTGTTCTAAGTCAGCTCTCTGGCTAGGGGTCGGTTTTTTCATGCTCAATAGCTTAACACAAAACAAATATTTTTCTATACGATTGAATCGGAACCACTATATACAGACACCTCTCATTGGATTGTGACTCATCATGATCCTATGCATACAGATGAAAATTTATTGCATAAAATTCAAACTGCATCGAGATGTCTTAATCGATTGTAATACAGATTGTCATTTTGAAATGGCCTTTGATGGACTCTTACTGCCGCTTTAAAACACAACAGGTTGACTGCAATGCTGTTGAAAAGCGATGCATACCTTAGTCTCCGCCTGTAAGATTTCAAGTTTTTTTTGCACGGTTTCTAATGCCACATCAGGATGATTACATTCACTAGAAAGATGTGCTAAGTAGATCTGTTTGAGGTTTGGATGAAAAATTTGCTCAATTAAAGAGCTACACTCTTCGTTAGAAAGATGTCCCTGACGCCCTAAAACTCTTTGTTTATAAATAGCAGGGCGCGCACTCGCATAAACCATCGAAGGTTGATGATTAGCCTCTACATACAGATAATCACATTTCTTCAATGTTTGTACAATGGAAGTAGAAATAAAACCCAAATCTGCACAAATACCTATTTTTAATCCCTCCAAATGAAGGGTAAATCCTACTGGATCTGCTGCATCATGGGGAATAGAAAAAGGAAGAATTTCAATATCTCCAAATGAAAAATATTCTCCTGTAGAAAAAATCTTAAAACGAGGGATCTTCTTGACATAAGAAGCAATAGCACAAGCTGTATCGCTATTTACAAATACAGGAATTTGATCTTCCCAAGCTAAACGCTCTAAGCCTTTAATATGATCTGTGTGCTCATGAGTGACTATAACCGCATCGATTTGACTTAAATGCACACCAATCAATTCTAATCTCTCTTTTAGGATTTTTATACCGATTCCTGCATCGATTAAAAGTTTTGTCTTTTCAGTTCCAATATAGAGACAATTACCTTTAGAGCCAGATGCAAGAGGACAAAAACCAATCATCTTTTTTTTCCTTAAATTCCAAGATAACTGTTTTAACAAGAAAACAGCGATTTGCACAAGCTAAGAAAAAAAATTCTCTCTTTGCATCAAAAAATACATTTCGCGATAGAACCTATTGATTTAAGATGTTCCACATTTTCCATAACATATTTAGGAAAAGTATTGTCAATAGGAATAGTTACTTGTTGTTGAATCCAAGTTTCGAGTTCCTCATCTGTAATGCCAAGTATATCGTCTCTTCTTTCTCTCTTTACGGGACAATTTTTTAGGAGCAGATAAAAAGAATAGCCCGCAAACTTGATTTTTTCTTCAATACTGGTAACTATTTGAGGAGTCATTTAGAAAAACAGGAAAAAAGTATTAGACTTCTTTCGAAATTCCTCAAAGCAACTCCAAATTGTGAATCCCTGCGATAAGATTAAATCACAAACCAAACCTCTTTCTCCGATTTCTGTATCTATCGCTTATAATCTTAAATCTCTTTAAATTACCTAAATTCACAATTTGGAGTTGCTTTGAAGAATTTCGAAAGAAGTCTATTAAAGGAGTTGTTGTAACAATCGATGCAGCCGGTTGTCACAAAATAGTAGTAGAACAGATTTGTTCCCAGGGAGGAGATTATGTTATTGCCCTTAAAGGCAATCAAGACCACTTACATGCAGAAGCTCATAACTTTTTTGAACAAGCACAGGACGTTATACCGGAAGAAGCTAGCTGTGATTATTGGCGGTCTGAAAAATGTACTCGAGGACGTAGTGAGATAAGAGAAGTATGGGCGACTGAGAAATTAGATTGGTTACCTCAGCGTCAGATTTGGAAGAAGCTGCATAGCTTGATATGCGTAAAAGTACAGAAGAAATCGCAAGAGAGGAATAGCTGTGAAATTCGGTATTTTATTTCAAGTCTACCTGCTAACGCAGAACGTCTTGCAAAGGAAGTGCGTAATCACTGGAGCATCGAAAACAAATTGCATTGGCAACTTGATGTTAATTTCCGAGAGGATTTAAGTCGTGTTAGAAAAGGAAATGGAGCTGAAAATCTATCTATAGTTCGACGGGGCTACTTTGAATCTTTTACAAAAAGATAAGACAAGCAAGGTCAGTTTACATAAACGGCGCTTCATTGCATCATGTCGTAAAGATTATTTATTAGATCTGGTAGGTGCAAAGGAAATTCTTCATGCGTAAGCCCTGAAAACATTATGGGGATTAATGTAATTACTATGCAAAAAATAGAGTTTCTTTATTTATTAGAGAAACACATCGTTTCCGACAATCAATCATTTTTTTCTCTGTTTCTTCTTTATTTTCTAATTTGCTCATTTCTTCTAATTGAGATAGCACATTTTGAGGAATAAAAGACTTAAACATTTGCACGCCTTGATCAAATTTTGTAAAATCAATCTTATTTATTTCAGAAACATTCATTTTTTTATCGATGTAATTAAAAGAGCTTTCTGAAGCTCCCATCTTTAATAAATTAATACCGTATGCAAATATCAATAGACTCTGAGTAGTTGGTTTAAAGACAAGCTCTCCTTGGATCTGCTGCGTTTGTGCAATTGGATATCCGTTGATCTTTGGAATTTCCCCTGCACACAATTCATCTTGCATCTTATCAATTTCAATTGTGTTATCCTTTGTTCTGAATCCTTCTAATAGATCAGAAAACCAGTGAGTCAGGTCATTTAATTGGAAATAGGTTTTTTCTTCAAAATGAGTACTTAGCCAAGGCTGAACGATTTTTTCTAGTTGTGTATCCCAGTAGAATTTTTCTAAAGATAAGGATATAACCATATCGAATGTTTTAATTGTTGTAGAACATAATGGATTTATTGCAATATTAGAGAAAATTCTTTCTGCTACTTCATCTGTATCTGTAGCAATATTAAAAGATTTTCCAAATAGCTTTGAAACCCTCGTAAAATTATGTACAGAATTAAGATCTAAAGTTTCTTGAGATTTTTCTAGATAAGTAATATTAAATTTTCCTTTTAAATAAGAGAATATAGAACGAGCTAGTAAGCTTATCCTAAACAAAGATCGGGATTCCCATTGTTCTGCAAGGTTTTCTTGAGCACGTTCAAAATCACCTTTTGCTTTTATAACTAGACACTCGAACATTTTTTGTAAAATAGGACTAATTGTATCTTTAAAGGCTTGTTCTGTTGTATTTTTATATAAAAGTTCTAGTAATAATAAAAAATCGGATTGAGATCGATTTTTTTCTTCATTACAAGTTTTGTAAAGCTCTAGATAAGCTTCTTTAATTTTCATTTCCTCAGCAACAAGACATTGTCCTCCGCTACCAAAAATAAGGGTTAATAATCCTTTGAAAAGGTTTCTAGATTGTTTTGATGCGGTTTTCTCTTGTAATAAACCCTTATTTTTTAAAAGCATTTTACAAATATTTTGCTTAAAAAATAAAAGTTCTTTTCGAGGGGTATTTTCTAAAAGCTTGACTAACCACTCTTTTGCCATTTGTTTTGCTCGAGGCAGTTGATCTTGGCGATATACCTCCTTTTCTTCTTCTGAGACCACATCTTCAGGATATTTATTGGCGGTTCTTCCTGATGTAAATCACTCCAAACTTTTTGGAATTGCTCAAGACTAGTTATTGAAGGTAAGGACTTTTTTGTTTTTATCGTCGTCTTATAATACTCTGTGGATAAAAGACAATATAACCCAAATAAAGCAAAACCAGTACTTAAGTAGCTTCTTGTTGCTATACCAACCATTAATCCAGAAAAAGGGCTAATGTATTTGGCCCTTTCAACCTTGAAGTGCACAAAAAAGAACATATAAATACTTGAAAAAACATCTATTGTGCACCCGAGCATAGCATGTTTGT
>NZ_JAAVTY010000127.1:0-3985 GCF_018642185.1 Candidatus Rhabdochlamydia sp. W815
ATGGAAAAATTGCGAAAGAAAACTACATACAAGCCTGAATATGGTGGTTCTTGCTTTTATTGCTCTACTTTTGAAAAGATTTTAAACAGGCTCTTAAGCATCTCGATTACATTTTCATTAATTACGCATTCTTTGGCAAGGGATTAATTATTTTTTTTATCTTGTTTTGTTAAAGGGTTTTTCTTGCTTCTTCTCTTAGGCATATTTGTATGGGAATGAATCTTTTATAAGTTTTTATTAAAATTTAAGTTGCTCATTAGAATTTTTAAAGGGTTTTGATAGGTGCGATTTTATCAAAACTAGTGGGTAAAGGTGCAACAAAAGTCATTTTTTTTTGCTTTACAGGATGTAAAAAAGTTAGAGAATAAGCATGCAAAGCCATCCGCCGAAGCGGATTTGAATTCGCTCGATACTTTTTATCCCCTACAATAGGATGGCCTGCTTCTGAACAATGTACGCGTAATTGATTTTTTTTACCGGTCAATAACTTCAAGCGTAAAAGTGCAAACTGTTTATTACTCCATACTTGATTAAATTCAGTAATGGCTAATTTACCATTTTCTACAGAAGTACTACGAACAAAATACTTCTCGTCTTCTTTTAAATAGCTTTGCCAGCACCCTTGTTGAGTCACAAGTTTTCCTTCTACTAGAGCGTAATAAGTTTTTTGTATTTGACGCTCTTCAAATTGGGTTTTAAGAGATTGTTTAGCAGACTCATTACAAGCAAACATCATAATACCAGAGGTTTCGCGATCCAGACGATGAACAGCAAAGACATTTTTGCGACGCAATCTTACTTTTAAGATATTTTGGAGTGTATTTTGCGTTTCAAAATCAGTTGCTACACTAAGCATTTCCTCTGGTTTTTCTACAACAATTACCGCATCATCTTCATAGAGAACCTTAATACCTTCAGCTAAGATGACAAACTTGTCTCGAATAGTAACACATTGCCCTTGTTGTAATTCTACACCAAGATCTGCTGCATAACGACCATCTATCAAAATCCGTCCAGAATGAATCCAAGAACGCAGAGTGGTTTTTGAGCTTTTAGGAAAATGTTTTTTTAGGATATCTTGTAAACAAATATTTTGAACGATAATAAACTTCATACTTTCCTTTAGACTTTTTAAAAAGTTTATCAATAATTAGATTAAAAAAAAACAATTTACAATCAAAAGTTTATATTAAATTAATAAGAGAAAATTCCTTGTTCCTTAAACCTGAAAGAAAAAGCCCTTGTTCCCCAATTCAAAATCCGTTATATATAGTCGCTTATCTAAAAGCAAAAACTGGAGATATGACAATGCAGACGACTAAAGAAAAAGTAAGCTATGTCATTGGGTTAGAGACGGGAAGAAATTTAATACAGCAATTTGGAGAAATGGACTTTAAACATGTCTTAGAAGGGATCCAACATGGCACCTCGGGTACAGAACCTCAATTACCTCAAGAAGAAATTACTTCGATTATAGAAGCTCTTAAACAGCAAATTCAATCTAAGCAAAAAGAATTTTTTACTCAGCTCTCTGAGGAAAATAAAAAAAGAAGCGAAGCCTTTTTATTAGAAAATAAAAATAAAGAAGGCGTAGTAACATTTAATAGCGGACTTCAATATAAAATACTAGAAAAGGCTCCAAAAAAAGGTCCTCATCCAACTGCATTGGATACGGTAAAAATTCATTATCGAGGTTCCTATATCGATGGTAAAGTATTTGACTCTTCTTATCAAAGAGAAGAGCCTTTAGTCATTGGTTTAAATCAAGTCATTCTAGGCTGGTCGGAAATTTTACAAAAAATGCAAGTCGGTGATAAATGGCAAGTATTTATTCCTTCTTATTTGGCTTATGGGGAAAGAGGCTTTGAGCCTCATATCGGCCCTAATGTCGCTTTAATCTTCGAAATGCAGTTATTGGGCATTAACGATTAAAACCGTATAAAAGGTCCCCTGTTTTTCCAAAAATTAGGGCCATAATCATAACATAATTGTGAGCCCTTATGTATATCTTTGTTTGCATAGAGCATGATATGCCGCTTTCCTTGGTAATAAGCTAAAACAGAGTTTATATTTGGCTCTGCGCTATGATTGATAAAACGCGTATGGTTTCCCATTAACCGCGCATCAACTACATAAGAACTTCTTTTGTATTCTAAAATGGGGTATTCAAAACAGTAAATATTATTATCTCCTTCAAACCAAGAGCGTTTGCGAATCAAACCAGTATATTCTCCGATACAAGTATTCCTAGCAATTTTCTGATTTGCAAATACTCCATATCCCGTTTTTTGATTAATCCAAGCAATGGTTAATGGTATTTGGCAACCCAAAAGCATATCTTTAGCATACAAGCACCCTAACCACTTCTCTCTTTGACTTAGAAACCGTCTAGCTAATTTCTTTTGCACTTTCTTTTCTAGATCTAGCGAATGAAAAACTAAATAATTCACATATTTAATAGCAAATACTTGCCCAAAGCACGCTGGGTTAGTAATAGATATTTCTTTATGTTCTTGCAAAACCACTGTTAATTTCATAATCTGGCAAATATTATACCTCAAAAATCATTAATAGAAGATATTTTTTTAGCAAAAGGCACCTTTTTATGAATTCTCTATATCTTGTTCGTCATGGGCAAACAAAATGGTCTATAACAGGTCAACATACTAGTTCTACCGATCTTTCTTTAACAACTCAAGGTGTTAAGCAAGCTGGGTTTCTTAAAAAACGCTTATCTAAAATACCTTTTGAGCTTATTTTAACAAGCCCACTTAAGCGGTCTTTAGAGACTTGCGAATTAGCGGGTTTTTCTAAAGTTGCAATTATAGATACTCATTTAAAGGAATGGAATTACGGTCTCTACGAATGGATGGACAAAACAACAAATTCTTATAAAAGCTCCTCAGTGGAATATCTTTGTATATGGCGCTCCTAATGGAGAATCTGTTACAGATGTAAAAAATCGAGCCCAGGCTATTCTACATAAAATTCAATCCACTCGGGGAAATGTCTTAATTTTTTCTCATGGTCATTTTTTACGTTTATTTATTACACAATGGCTGCAAGTCCCTTCTAATCAAGCAAACCTTTTTATGTTAACCACAGCCTCTATTTCCATTTTAAGCTCTGATGGGAGCTCTCGAATAATAAAAACTTGGAATGATGTATGTGATTTACAAGTTTAAATTTTAAGATCTCTTGCTATTTTTTATATAACTGCTATTCTTAAAATTTAATTTTTTAAGGTCTTGACATGTCACTCGCTTGGTTTTTTCTACTATTAGCCGGTTTCTTTGAAATTTGTTTTACAATTGCATTGAAGTTCAGTCAAGGGTTTACTCGTCTAATCCCAACTTTAGTCACCATTATCTTTATTTTTCTTAGTTTCTTTTGTGTATCTCAAGCAATGAAGACCATTCCCATTGGTACGGCATATGCTGTGTGGGCAGGAATTGGTGCCGCTGGTACAGTAATTTGCGGAATCATCTTTTTTGGTGATTCCTATCATATCATACGCTTGATCTCTCTATCTCTGATCATTATTGGGATTGTAGGCTTAAAGTTGGCTCATATAGATTAGCCTTGCTAGACTTTTAAAATTTCATTAATTTAAAAAAACATTGCATGTAATTTAACAAATAATTATGTATCTGTAATACAGTAAAAATACATTTGAGGATTAATAGATGATATTTATAAACAAAAAAGTTCGTACAAATAAATTAAAAAATAAAACAAAGACTGCCTCTTATAAAAAACAGATTTATGCTTCTAGCGAGCAAATAGAACTAGAATCAGTAATTTTTCAATATACGCTAGATGTTAAACAAGCGGCATATAGTCATGCTTTTCGCAATTGCATCCAAGATTTACAAAATAACTTAACTAAATTGCTTAAGAGCCTGTTTAAAATCTTCTCATTAAGGTATAATGATAGTTTTCATAAAACCTTTGGAGGTAGTTATGACCCGCTCTTATCCAAGCG
>NZ_JAAVTY010000128.1:0-3885 GCF_018642185.1 Candidatus Rhabdochlamydia sp. W815
TTCATTTAATCCTTGCTTGCTCATGTCATCTGTCTTTAGTTAAAAAATAAAAAGATCTGGTATCATAGCGAAAATTTATATTCAATTCAAGATAGGTTCTTGTGTGCAATTAGAGAACTCTTTATAGTTATGAATAGTTTAAAACTTACGCGGTTCTTTAAAAACAGCTTTTTTTGTAAAAGTAAAAGACTCAAACGATTATTCATTAGAAATGAACAAACCGAAATTAAAAACGAGAAAAGATATTATGACACCTTTAGATTCACACTCAACGATTCAATTTGAGAAGTTTATTAAAAGCTCTTCATTAGTCGATCGCTATAATCTTTATATCAAACAGCCTACCAGTTCCAGTTACCGGGAAAGAAAATTACTGTTAGAATTTTTTTCTGGTTTTGTAATCAAAAAGGCACTCCCAAACACGACATTTACGTTCGATCAACAACAAGAGGGGAAAAAAATTAATGATAAGGAATTTAAACATATGATGAAACCTATCATTAAAAACCATGCATCTGTTTCACCTGGGTTAAAAATTTATCTGAATAATAATGAGATCAGTGATACAAGCATCGATTTTTTAGTAAAAGACATGATTAATCCACATAAAACCCCAGAAGATTTTTTTTTGGGGCTTGCGAACAATAAGATTACAGTTAAAGGTGGCGAGATAATCCATCAAGCGCTTATCAAAGATCTTAACTTACGCTGCGAATTGCCTAATTTTGATGTAAAGAGTAACGAATTGGAGACACATGCAGACAAACTGGCAGAACAGATCATCCGTCAATCACAAAGAAATTCAAATTTCTATAATTTAGAAAAAAGCGTAGACGGAATTACCAAGCAATTAGATGAACTTTACGATCAGAGCGCCTCAGAGGAGGGATATGAAGAAAAATGTATGCGGGAAATGACGAATTTAGTCAAGTTAAAATCAGAAGATTATATTGCTATGTGGACAAATCAGATGGAACAAAAAAATTCTTTGTTGTCCCAAAAAAAAGGAAAAGATAAGCTATCTGCAGAAAGGCAAGCAATAAATATTCAAGAAAATCACATCGGCAAAATTAATTCTAAAATAGCCAAGGCAGAAAGCAAGCTGCATAGAAACCTTAATATTTTACCAAAAAATACTCGTGATATACATTTAGGGACATTAAATAGACACCTCTCAGAATTTAATGAAAATTTAAAAATCCTCAGAGGCGAAGTGAATGAAGAAACTTCAACATTCGCTTCAAATAATCCGCCTATTCAACCGATTGGTAGTAATATAAGCAAGATAGGAACCTTGGGGAGAGAGTTAATTGGTGAACTTGATGAAAGATTACAAAAAATAAACAAAGAAACGTTGGCAAAAGCTAATAAAAATAACGGCCCAACAAAGATTCTTCATCATGAAACAAACTCTAATGTCAGAACAAATCCTAAAGACAGTGCTGGATGTGCTTCTTTCTTGCATGAAAATTATCGAAGCAACCCTCTCATAGCATCTGTGGGAATCGGTTGTATTTCCAATAATGAAGCAAGACCTCTAGCGCTTGTTAAAAAAACTGCAGATGGTTATAACCAATCGCTTTTTAGACAAGAGCAGCGGGCAAATCCATTGGGTTTATTCGGTACAACAGCGAATATGCCCACCAACAACGCTGTGGAAGAAGAAGAGCAATTATCCAATAAATCAAGACTAAAAAACAAACAGCACTTAACGACTTAACCGACGTCATTTAAAAATAAACTTTCAACGTAAAGGAAAAATCCAACAACATGCTAAACTCCCGATCTGTTATGGATCCTACGCCAAGAAGATCCCATAAACACATGTCCCAAGAAGGATTAAATGCCTCGCATATCCAAAAAGAATACGATACCCAGCTTAACGCCTTAAAAGCTAATATCCAAGAAGAGTCAAGTTGTTTTATGGGGGATCAGCTTATGCCACAATGTGCAGCTTCTATGCATAAGGAATTTGAATCGTTGAAATACTACGCAAATCAGATGCTAGAACTAATAAAACAACGTGATAATCTCAGGATTGTTCCTTATGAACAACGCTATAAAATAGCCTTACAACAAACTTCTTATCCTGATAAGGAATTTGAATATAAGGAGTTTAAATGTCTCGAACAAGCCTTAGATAATACAGCACTCGTCGACGCATTTCCTCAAGAAGCTACTTCATTTAAGGTAGGCATACTCTATCACCTGCGTTTAAAGGGTCTCGTTGATGAACGAACAGGAACTTACTCCCTTGTCATCCGAGAAAATTTCGTCACGGATAGTTGTAAATTATCTATTGAGAAAGAGAAAATCAGTCTGGTGTCCGGATGGAAATTAGCTAAAAATGTTTATAACCGATTAATGAATGAAGCTGATGAAAGTTCTAAAACAGCCTTTCAAAAATCCTGTGAGCGCTTCGAACGACTCTCCTTCTTAGAGAAAGAAACAGTAGAAATTTCAGACAGGTTAGCGAAATTAAAAACCAATAGCTTGGAGAACATCGATGATCTGGAAGCAGAGGATTTAGCTACTTCTTTACCCAAAGTACCTAGTAGCCACTCCATTGAAACATTGACAGAGAACAAAAAAGACCAACTTTCTGAACTAGATGATTCGAATAATAGATATTTACATTTTCCCCTAGAGGGAATAATGTTCAACCAGTTAGAATTGGGAATTCCGCCTCATAAAAGACAAACAATAGAACTTTGTTATATCCGGCCTACTTGTTTAGAAACCTTTATGCAGGCATGCTTGTCAAAAGTAGAGAAAGAATTTGATAGTGGTCGATTAAGAACAGAAAGGAATAAGTTTATTATAGCTCTAGCTAAAATTGCCTCTGAGGCACGCCAAGCTATGGAGGATGAGATGTTGGGGCGTACGATTGATGCTCATGAATCTTATGCATCCTATGATGCAAAGCCAGAAAACAGTATGAGAAAAATCAAGGATATTTATAAAGGATATCAAAAAGAGCAGGAAAAAATCAATGACTGCTCTTTACAAGGAAAAAAACTTACTGAAACTTTTATTGCCCATACAGAAAAGCAATTATTTTCTTCTGAACAAAAGAAAGAATTGATAGACGAATGGGAACGGTTTAAAATTTTTTTATATTGTATTAATGATCCTGCAGATGCAAGATTGTATGGACCTTCCAAAGAAGCCAAAGCGCTATGCAGAGTGCAAAAAGATAAGTTAAAACAAACTCATCCTCCAGAAAAAGCACTACAAACAAAAGAAAATCTTATAGAAAGAAAGTTGAAAAAGTTATCTGCGACAAAATACCATAAGCCTGGTATGCTCTCGCGTTTATTGATAGGGTTTTCTTAGCTTGCCTAAAAAGCAGCTATACTATCGGCATTCACTTTATCGGCTTGTTGGTAAACAACTTGATGAAACCGTCACCAGTTCTAACCGAAATGCAACAAAGTAACTAAACTTTATACTTTTGGAGTAAACTAGTCGATGGATAAATACTTTAACCATATCACTAAAGAAGATAGACTATTAATAAGCCACCTATTAAAGATCAGGGCCAACGCATGAAGATTTTGCTTGATAATTGAGAGATAAAAAATGATTCTGGCTCCTTTTTCATAAGGAGTATAAAATGGAAGGATTCATTCATTCTTCATCTATTATGATGCATTTTTCGAAATTACCAGACCCAAGAAAGGCGCGCAATCAACTATAATAGCCTTCATGATATTATCAGCACATCTATCCTAGCCATGCTATGTGGACAAGATGATTACATGGGCTTTAGCTTGTGGACACAGATGAACCTCGATTGGTTACAATCTGTTAATATCTGCAAATATGGAGCTCCTTCTCATGATACCTATGAGAGGTTTTTTGCCTTTTTAAATCCTCATTCGT
>NZ_JAAVTY010000129.1:0-3686 GCF_018642185.1 Candidatus Rhabdochlamydia sp. W815
ATATAGCTTTAGATCCTTTTTCATACCATCCATAAGAGGGTTTGGAATTGTGTTGAGGATGAACCCCATCTAGATAAAGCAGTTGATCTGTTTGAGCGAGTTCTTTTTCTAGTTTTTGTAATTCTTGTGAAAAAAGCTTTTTTGCTTCCTCATTCACTTTTCCTGGAATCAGATTAGGCTTTTTATAGGTGAAGTTTAAGCGGTGCAGTAAAGAAACCATAGCTGATGGCGTATAATATATTCCAAAGCGGTCTTTGGCAAAATTAATCACTTGTTTAGCCGAATGGGGTGCTTCTTCTTTTACATAGATTTTTAGTTGCTCAAGCTGATTTTGACTGAGCCAGCAAACCTTTCCTGTATAGTTCAAATTTAGTAAGGCTTCTTTTCCGTCTTCTGAATAGATTTTATAATAACGTCTTATCGTATCGTCTAGAAAATTTCAATGAATTTAGTGTTTGAAAAGTCTTTTTTCTAATGCATTTCAGTATATAGCTACTAGTCAAGGATGGCTATATTTAGCAGTTGTGCTAGATCTGTTTTCAAGAAAAATTGTAAGATAATGTATCTCAAGCATGTAAACACATGGGATATTCAAGAGAAAGCTTTTATACATATAAAGAGCTTTATGAAAAAGCTCGATAGAGGTTTCATCAGACGATTCAAAATGAATTTTATGTATCAGCATTTAGGCAAAAAGTTTATCATAGTCTAGAAGAACTGCAAATGGATGTGGATAAATGGGTAAAAGAGTACAATGAAGAGCGAGTCCATTCTGGGAAATATTGTTATGGGAAGACACCATGGCAAACATTTCAGGATGCAAAGCATCTAGCACAAATGAAAATGCTAGACACATTACACCAAATTGACATTGTCAATGAAGTGCTGTCTGTCAACTCAAGTTCTGTCTAGGACAAAATCTATGTAAAAGAAGAAATTTCTATGGATAAGAGCGGGCCATAATTACTTCCAAAGGTTTTATGAAAACTATCTTTATGCCTTATCGAAAAGATTTTAAACGGGCATCTTAGATGCTTTCTTAGAAAAACTTGTTTGTATTGATTAATTTTAAAATTATATCTTTTATTTATTTTTATTTGCTATTAGTTTATATTTTTGTAATCAAATTTAATTAAAAGAGATTTTATGTCTATACTTTCTAATATTTTATCCTTTAATAATGCTAAACCAGATATGCCTCGTTTTATTTTAGAAAGAGGACTATATAATAGGATTTTGGCTTCATCAAGTTTCAGTAAGATTTTACCTACAAATGCCATAATTTTTAAACCAGATATGCCTCGTTTTATTTTAGAAAGAGGACTATATAATAGGATTTTGGCTTCATCAAGTTTCAATAAGATTTTACCTACAACTGCCATAATTTTTAAACCAGATATGCCTCGTTTTATTTTAGAAAGAGGACTATATAATAGGATTTTGGCTTCATCAAGTTTCAGTAAGATTTTACCTACAAATGCCATAATTTTTAAACCAGATACAAGAGTTTTAGCGCAACCTAAGCCTGCAGCAACTCTAATAGGCAGTAGATTTTCTTATGTATATCCTATTAGCCCTATAGAAAGAGAACAAAGTAATCAAGTAGAAACTTTAATTAGTAGAGTTACTAAACTTAACTTACCAACTATAACTTCTCTTGATGAGATTTCTTCTATGGGTCCTATTTTAGAAGCAGTGCATGAAGAAGTAGAAACTCCTCCTATTTCTTTAAACTTAGTTGGTATAATCACTAGAGAATTTGACCTACAAGCTTTATTATCAAATCCTTCTACCAACACTGCTTCCAGAAACAATCCTTCAAAGCAACTGCCTATTCAATCTTCTAGAGAAAAAAACCTTATCCGCTGGATCTTAACCTCTCATGATGTATGTAGATTAGCTGTAACTGTGTTGCATAATTTTTTTGATATTTGCTGTCAAAAACCAGAAGAAAGAAATTTTATCAATGAGTCACTAGTCCCAAGAATCAGGTATGCTGGATTTACCTTTTCTGCAACTGCAGGTGTTGTCTACCATGTAGCAATAGGTATTTTATTTACTCCGTTGGTAGCAGCGACTTTAGGCCAAAAAAAGGAAATTAATGAGATCTGGTATAGTTATTGGGCGGGGGCTAGCATATCGGCAATGGGTATATTTGCTGGGATATTTGGCATGGTATCAGGAAACTATCTGATTCATAAAACTATGGAAAAGAGCATTCCTCAATTTAAAAGATTATTAACTCGTTACTTATGGCGTGTGCAAAAAATTTGCATGCGATTAAATGGAGTAGATTTTCCTCAATTAAGACAAGAGGTTAAAAATGTTAAGACTACCGCTGAAATGGTCTTTGTAACGCGAAAATTAGTTGGCATAGCAAAGAAGTCTATACTAGTGCCGATTCAAACGGCTAGCTTAATGGGGTTCAAGTCAACGACTTGAAACTTGTCGTTAATCCTACATTTCAAAATATCTGTTATTTCTCGCATTATCCAAAATTACATGAATAATTCGAGCCTCTGTCTGTTTTTCTAGCTTCTTGAAAAAATCGAGCATTGCATCGGCATCAACTGTTTTATATTCCTCTGTAAAAATCTTCATTCCTGTCAGGCAAAGAGCTGCAGCAAAATGCAATCGCAATTGTTTCCCGGATGTCTACAAAGTCTTTTGAACGCCTTTTTTGATCCATCCACATGCACAGCATCTATGAAATAGATCTCTTCATCAGGGTTTAAGGTCTCCTTTAAAGCCCTATATTGTTCTATGAAAATTCGTTGTTTTTCAGGATCTAATTTCCCAGGAATCTTTTTAGGACGTTTATAAGCAAATCCGTGCTGTATGAGCCAATCTGTCATGCCACTTCGGGAATATTTTATCCCCTATTGCTCATGCACATAAGCTATGATCCCTTTGACTTTAAGATAGGTCTTTTCCTGTAGGTGTTTTAGTAGAGACTCTGTTTGGTCTTGTGAAAGTTTTGATTTGCTACCGCCTCGAGGGCTACTTCCAGTTTTATTTTCGGAATCATATTCTCTGAGGTATTCCTGAACAGTGATAGGGCTTATCCGATGAATCGGAACCACTATATACGAACTTTGGATGACACTCTAAATATAAACACAAGCTTATTAACGCAACCAGATTGAAAACTCTTTTTCATATCCTGAAAGACCACCTTTTCTACATCTTTTGAAGCTAACTTCAGTGTAATTTTAGGCCTTTTTACTGTTAGATTTGATGTCGGTATGAAAGGACAAATAGGCGACATTGTAATTATTTCCTCATTATAAAAATGCTTGTTTAGGAATTGTAGAAGTTGGCTCTTTCAACCTCAAAGTGCACAAAAAAGAACATATAAATACTTGAAAAAACATCTATTGTGCACCCGAGCATAGCATGTTTGTAGATAATCTCCTAAACACTTCTAGTGGAGTTTCGAAGTTGAGAGCTTTTCTTAGGTCTGTTATTTAGTATAAGTTTCCACACTTTCCATATCCTTGGAAGTAGTATCTAAAAAACTTTGTGTTTTAGGAAAATATTGCCTAACTAGTCCGTTTGTATGCTCATTTAAGCCTCTTTCCCAAGAATGTTAGGGCATTGCAAAGTAGAAGTCTGTCTCTAGCTCGAAACTAACCATTTGGTGATAGGCAAATTCTTTTCCGTTGTCTGCTGTTAATGTGTGTACA
>NZ_JAAVTY010000012.1:0-22866 GCF_018642185.1 Candidatus Rhabdochlamydia sp. W815
TTTTAGATACGACTTCCAAGGATATAGAAAGGGTGGAAACTTTACTAAATAACAGACCTAGAAAGGCTCTCAACTTCGAAACTCCACTAGAAGTGTTTACGAGATTATCTACAAACATGCTATGCTCGGGTGCACAATAGATGTTTTTTCAAGTATTTATATGTTCTTTTTTGTGCACTTCAAGGTTGAAAGGGCCGAGGAAGATCAAGGAGAGTTATGCAAATAAGTTCTTTTAGTTACGAGATATTTAAAGAGAACCCACTTTTCACCTTATGTTTTTTTACTCTAGGTGTAAGCTTAATGAGTTTATGGGTTTGTAAGAAGTGGCTTTGGGCTATTTTTTTATTCATTGCTTATTTTTTAGCTTTATATACACATATAGCAACAACTGCATCTTTAATTCCTATTATTTTATTAGGTATTTGCCAATACGCTTTGAAAAAAACCACGAATCCTTCCATTCGCTTTTTACTGTTTGGTACTGCTGTTTTTATTTCTATCTCTTTATTTATGCATTTCTTACCAGGTTTTGCTAATTGGAAAATTGTTTCTGATTTGACGATTAGCAACAGCTCTTATCCATTAACCTTATGGCTAAATTTTGATAAGCCCTTTATTGGTCTTTTTGTGCTCGTTTACCTATTGCCTTTAATCGAATCTAAAAAAAATCTTTGGGGATTGATAAAAAAAGCTGCACCGTTATTAACACTAATGATCTTAATTTTAACTGCTATTTCTTATTATTTAAAAGCTATTACCTTTGATCCTAAAATACCATCTGTTTTTTTGATTTGGGTTATTCAGAACTTGACTTTTGTCTCTATTCCAGAAGAGGCATTTTTTCGTGGGTTTTTTCAACAAGAATTAGATCAAGCATTTGGATCAAAACCATTAGGCACAGGCTGTAGCATTATCATTACCTCTATTTTATTTGCTCTTCTACACATTGGGTGGTCTCCCAACTTCGTTGCAATAGTGCTTACTTTCTGTGCAAGTCTTTTCTACGGAGTAATTTATCGTTGGACTCAAGCAATTGAAGCGAGTATTTTCTGTCATTTTGGCTTTAGTATATTTCATTTTCTATTCTTCAGCTATCCTTTTGCAATACAGCCTGGATTTTAAACCAGGCTATTTTGGGATTTATTTACTCAATTTCATATCTACCGCACAATTTTCGATACTCATTGGTTCTATCAAATGCTGAACAGCTTTGTCAGGATCCAATCCATTCTTTACTGCAGTAATGATAGATTCTCTCTGCTTTTTTTCTAGATGAATAAATATCCTACGATTTTCATCGCTTAATTTTGCAACAAATACTTTTTCATCAATAGATAAATCAGGCACTTCAATTGCTTTTTCCACAAGAGATGACTCAGCATATAAAGGAGAATAAACGGCCATTACGCTAATTGATAAAAGAAATAACATTTGTTTTTTCATAATCGTCCTTAGGTTTTTTTATGAATCATTATCTTTCCTCGGAAACAGGAATGGAATCAGTCATAAAATGATCCTCATCCACTTCTAGCTTTTGGATCAACTTTCTTTGCTCTTCTATTTCCTGCTTTTTTAATCGATCTGTCTTATGCTCTTCTTGCTTAGCGATTCTTTGTTTTTCTGCTCTTTCAGCGTTGGATTGTTTTTGTCTTTCTGCTTCTTGTTTGTTTGCTAGTTCTTGTATGTGGATACTTTGGCCTTTAGCACCTAGTTTCGCAATAAGCGTCTCTTGCTGAAAAGCAGCTTCAAGCGAAGAATAAGATATCACTAAACTAGCTATTAAAATAAAAACTTTCTGCTTTTTCATGACAATCCTCATTTTTTGATTTATTAATTCTTATCTTTAAATAAAACCTATAGATTCAGTTATTTTTTGTCTATTATGAATTAGCTATAGAGAAATATTACAATCCTGTTTTATGCTGCAAAAAACAAGGCTTTTTTGAGCTTATGAATTACTGTTTCAAACCTACTTTGTGCAGAAGCTTATGCCTCTTATGGTGTAGCCATTTAATTCTTGATTTCTTTACGGGCATTTGGCCTATCTATAAAACGCTATTCCATATTGATTTGACTAAAGCAGGTATTCTTGCAGGCATAAGTGGATTTATGGGAGAATCTCTACAACTGGGTTTTGGCTATACATCCGATCGAGGACATCGCAAGGTAATCATGATGTTAGGGCTTGGACTTGCTTCATCTATTCTATGGATGACATTTACCGACCATCTATTTTTTTCTTTTTGTCTACTTCTTTTGATGATGCTTGGTTCTTCTTCCTTTCATCCTGCTGCAGTTGGTTTTGCAAGCAAATTATCAGAGAATCATAAAGGACGTTATATTCTTTTATTCTCTTCTTCAGGAGCAATTGGTCTTGCTATTTCTCAACTTACCTTTATAAAAACGATTGCATTTTTTAATGGTCATGCTCTGATTTTTTACATCCCTGTTCTGATCTTATTGATTCTCTTACTTTTCTATCCCTTAGATGCAAAAATAGAAACAACTCCTTTTTCTATTAAACAAGCCCTCCAGCTCTTCTTACAACACAAGAGGCTATTACTGCCTTTATATTTAATCCAAATTGCTAATGTAACACTATCAGCAGCTTTTATCTTTTTGCTTCCTGATCTTATGCAAACAAAAGAATGTCATATTTGGCTATGCCAAGGAGGGGCTCATTTTTGTTTTATATTAGGGGGAGCTGTTTGTATGATTATTACGGGTTATCTATGCGATAGGTATAATTGCAAATACGTACTACTAACCGTAATCATAAGTGCGCTATTTTTGTTTTACAGTTTCTTGCTGCAGTCTTCTATTCCCTCTTGGAAAACAGTGATATTTCTCACTTGCTTAGGTGGAATGATTGGAACAATGAATCCTTTAGTTGTATCATGGGCAAATCAATGTTTATCTGAACATCCAAGCACTATTTCTGCTCTATTAATGGGCTCTGCCTGGTGTATTGCAAATTTAGGTCCTACTTGGGCTGGGTTGATTTCTAAAACGGTTTCCATGCAACCCATTATTTCTACCCTATATATTATGAGTTCTTTAATGGTTGTTGCTTTCTTTTTAGTACTTATAACACCGCAAGGATCTACAGTAAAAACAATAGTTGACTAGCTTTACCTATCTTACCTAGAATCTAAAAAAAAGGAATTTAACTTAGATGGCTGAAAGACCTATTGAATGTATTCACTGTAAAAAACCTATTGCTGTAACCTATAAAGAAATACTTGATACTTCGGTTACGTGTAATGAGATGTGTGCTACTTGTCCTATTTTAGAACAAAAATTACATGGTTATTCCAACAAGGCAGCCTTTCATGAAAGCCATGCAGAAACTGGAATGTGTTGTGGGAGCTGCCGCACCACTTTAGAGTCTATTAAAATGGGAAACCCTCTAGGATGTAGCGAATGTTATGCAATTTTTGCAGATATCTTAGTTACAGAATTAACTTCTATGGGAAAAATCCCTTTACAAATGCTAAAAGTAACCAAAAACTGTAAAAATCAAACTTTGCACTTAGGGAAGTCTCCTAACAAATCAGCTAAAATCCCCTCTTCTAACCGCCTTGTTGCTTTAAACGAAGCATTAAACGATGCTTTGAAAAAAGAAAATTATGAACAAGCAGCCTGGCTTCGCGATCAAATTAATACCCTAATTGGAAAAAACAACTCTGATGGAAAAATCTAACTTACCAAATACTCTTTTTTCTCATACCCCTTGGGAAAATCAAACAAATGCCATCTGGCCTGCTACTTGTTTTTCCTTAAGTCGTAATCTAGCTAGCTATCATTTCCCTGCAAAAATGCTCGATGATGAATTTGAAAGGGTTTATAGCATCTTATGTAATGGTCTATCTTCTTGTTTGCCTAAATCCATTGCATTAAAAAATACCCAACTTTCTGCTCTTGACAAGGAATTTTTATTTGAACATTTTTTATTTTTAGAAAATCTGGCTAATACCCATTCTCATCAAGGATTTGTTCTTGATGAGAATGGGTTATTCTTTGTGCAAATTAATAAAGAGGATCATTTACATATCTGTTGTGTTGATTATCAAGGAGAATGGGAAACAACCTGGAATCGGCTCAATCAAATAGAAACGGATTTAAATAAAACTCTTGATTTCTCTTTCTCCCATAAATTTGGTTTTTTAACTTCTTATCCTCAACATTCAGGAACAGCTCTTAGAGTACATGCTTATTTACATCTACCCGCTATTATTCACTGTGGACAGCTACAAGAACTACTAACTAAAAGCCAACAAGAAAATATATATGCTATAGGCATGTCAGGTACATTAGAAGAGTTAATCGGCGATCTTATTATTTTAAGCAATGTCTATACATTAGGTATAAATGAGGAAACAATTCTCTATTCCTTACATACGACAATTATGAATTTTATGGCTTTAGAAAAGACATTACGCACCCATTTAAAAGAAAAAGGCAACTCAGAAATTAAAGATCAGATAAGTCGTGCTTATGGCCTTCTTTTACACTCTTACCAAATACAAGAAAAAGAAGCGCTAAATGCTTTAAGCTTAATTAAGCTTGGTTTAGAACTCAACTGGGTTAAAGGAGTTTCTGAAAAAACCATTAATAATCTATTATTTACATGTAGACGCGCTCATCTGACTTATATTTGTAATACAGCCCTTTCAGATCCTCAAGAAAGCGCTAGAAAACGCGCAGAGTTCTTACATAAACAGCTGCAAGGAATAGCTTTAAGCATTTAAAACCATGATTGTAGCAATTCTTCTCATGGCTGGATCTGGAACTAGATTTGGCAGCCAAATCCCGAAACAATTTCATCGCTTATCTGGAAAAAAGATCTATCACCACACCTTAGATAAATTCTTAAATACGCAACTTTTTTCCCGTATTATTCTGGTTTGTGCACCTGAATATATCAAACAAATCCAAAAAGAGACTTCTTTTAATGATCAGGTTTATGTGATTGCAGGAGGATCAAACCGCCAGGCATCTTCTTTGAAAGGATTATTAGCTTGTCCTTCTCATACGGAAATTGTTGTGATTCACGATGCAGTCAGGCCTTTTGTCAGCAAAGAAATTTTACAAAAAAATATTTCTCTTGCTAGCCTGCATAAAGCTGTTGATACTTGCATTACCTGTAGTGACACTCTTGTTCATACAATGGATTTAAAGCAAATTCATGCAATCCCTCCTCGTAGTCAATACCTACGAGGACAAACCCCACAGAGTTTTTCCTATGCTCTTATTTTAGAAGCTCACTTAAATGCTATCCAAAAAAACAGTTCTGATGATTGCTCTCTTGTGCTTGCTAAAGATCATCAAGTATTCATTACAGAAGGAAGTGAGTACAATATTAAAATCACAACAGAGTTAGACTTATTTTTAGCAGAGCAAATTTTTCGTCTACAATATTCTGATACAAAGTCTAGCCTAAAAACACTAAAAAATAAACGTTATATTATTACGGGAGGATCTGGAGGGATCGGACAGGCAATTATTAAAAGCTTAGAAAAAGAGGGTGCGAAAGCAATCGATGTATCTCGATCTTCTAAAAGCTATCCTGCTAATTTATGTTGCCCTAGTGATGTAGAAAAAGTATTTACAGATATTTTTAATGATTTTGGTTCAGTAGATGGATTAATTAATAGTATTGGATTTTTTATAAAAAAACCTTTTATACGACTTTCAGAACAAGAAATTCAAGAGATCGTCGCAGCTAATTTAACCAGTGTACTCTTCTGTTGCAAATATGCTCAAATAAAACCGCAAGGTCATATTCTCAATATGGCCTCTTCCAGCTATTCTCGTGGCAGAAAAAACTATACCATTTATGCCAGTTGCAAAGCTGCCATTGTGAACTTTACACAAGGACTAGCAGAAGAATACTCTCATCTTTATATCAATGCGATTGCCCCACAAAGAACCGCTACAGCTATGCGCCATCGAGAATTCCCCAGAGAAGATCCTTCTATCCTACTTTCTACAGAAGAAGTAGCAGAAGCCATTCTTAACTGCCTTAAATCCTGTATTACAGGTAGCCTTATCGAAGTGAAATTCAAGCCGAATTCCAAAGATCTTTAAGTCGTTTATCTCTTCCGCATCTATAATAGTAAAATTTATAGCGTATAAAATGTGTTTTAAAATAATTTTGATGATACTCCTCTGCTGCATAAAAAGTGGTTTCTGGCAAAATTTGTACCAAAACCTGAGGAAATCTTTTTGACTGAACAAGCGCTTGCTTTGATCTTTCAGCAGCCTGTTTTTGGCTTAAATTATGATAAAAAATAACAGGTCTATATTGAGGTCCAGAATCACAAAACTGTCCATTATTTCTTGTAGGATCAATCATTTTCCAATAGTCATCTAAAAGTTTCTCATAGCTGATTCTTTGTGGATTATAAACCACTTGTACAGCTTCTAGATGACCTGTGGTCCCAGAAGAGACTTCTTTATAGGTAGGATCTAATTTATGCCCACCTGTATAGCCCACCGTTGTAGATATTACCCCATCAATTTGACTAAAATCATGTTGCACGCACCAAAAACAACCTCCAGCAAAGGTTGCTATTTCGAGCATTTTATCATCTACCTGCCCATGAACAGAAAGTAAATAACAAAAAAAAGCAAAACTTAAAATCTTCCAAATCCAATATATTTTCTTTTTGGACATAAACAACTCCTGTGTATTCTCGAGTTATATTATTCATTTTATTTTTTAAAAATAAAATGAATAATATATAAGCACTGATTTTAAACGCCTTTTGACTCTTTAGATATTAGATCTCTTGCATAACCAATAAGCAATCTAAAATTTTAAAGTATTTTAATCCATGAGATATGATTGTTTAAGCGATATAGCTGGAAATGCTTTTGTTAAGATAGGAATCTATAAATGAAAGCTTTAAAATAAGGGGTTATGCAAGAAATCTATTGATCTAAAAAATTTTATAGCGTTACCCTACAAGGAAAAATTCACTCTTCTAATAAAAAGAAGCTCGTTTTATGAAAACACCAAAATTTATCTTGATCTTTCTTTTGTCAGTTTTATGGCAGCTGATCTATGCTCAAACTCTCGCTGATTTTAATTCGGTCCAAGAGGTCCTTGATTTTGAAACAGCACAAATTGCCGATCTTGGCTCAGCAGATTGCTACATTAATCGTGCAGAAAGTTATCTACTATGCCAAAATTATGATCTTGCATTAAATGATTTAGAAGTAGGTTATCAACTTTCACAAAATGCAGAAGATAATATCAATCTACACTTTCGCTCTCTTTTTGGATTAGCTATTGTTTATGCAAATATCGATCAATTAGAAAATTTTAATGCAGTTGTAAATTCTATAGAGGAGTTCTTAGATGCCCATAAATGCACAGGGTGCTCAGAAAAGCATTATTCAGTAAAGCTTTGTTCTTATGCATTAAAAAGGCTTTTGGTTTCCGATACTCCCGAACCAGAACGCATTTCTGTAGAAGCCTGTATAGAAAGAGCAAATAACACAGCTAAATACGCCAGAATTCTTATTGATAAGTCTCACCCCGCTGCTCGGTTTGTTTTAAATGCATTGGTAAATCGACTAACAAACAAGGCAATCAAGTGTTGTGTCGCAGGAGGGCTATGGAAAGGTTGCATTCAACCTATTTTTACTAAATGGCAAGAGTGGAATGAAAAATGGAAGATATTCGATAAATTCCCTACTTTACAGAGATCTAAATAGAATCTACCATTGATTATCTTTTTCATATCCTAGCTTAATGAGATACTCTCCCATCTTTTTTTTAAATAGACTTTTATGTTCATCGCTAAAATACTGTTTCCAAATGTCAATTTGCCCTTTTCGAAAGGTTTTTGTATTACCAAATAGCTGTAATGCAATTTCTGTAATTTCGTTTGTGGTTATTGCCTGTCCAAGGATTAAAGCCAGCTTTTTCAAAGTTTCTTCTTGCCGTAATCGACAACCACCACCCTCTGGACCAACTAAATCCTCAAAACGAAAAGCTATAACTTGAGAATCATCAAGCAATTCAGAGCAAAGATTAAAATAATAAAACATCCCTACTGGTATATCTATGAGAAAATTGATCTTCTCATACTCTGGCATAGAAAGAAATGCATCTATTTGATTTTTAGTTGCGCCTGGCCATGTTTTTTGTTTTTCCATCCAAAACATCTGTGAGATGAGTGCATCTCTTGGATCTCGAAATAAAATAACTTTAAATTTGTTCTGGTTGTATATTACTGAATTCATTTCTGGCCACAAATGATTAAAAAGCACGAGTTTTCCATTTATTAATACAGTTTGACCAAGCTTAAATTCTTGTCTAGTGATTAAACCAAGTGATTTTTCTAAAAGATGGGTACCAGATTTTGGTATAGTTAGAATTGCTAAATCATAAGAGAAATCTGCATAACAACTTATTGAAAAAAAAATTAAAATAGTCAAAATTCGTTTTACCATCAAAACAACTTCCTTAAAAAATATTTTATTTTTCAGTCTCTAACAATAGATATATAAAAAAATTTAGTTTAAACATATAATTTTTTAATCTTGTTGCTAAGTTAGATTAAGCATCTTTTATAAGCATTTAGAGTCCCATTCTCATCTAACATAGTTGCTAGATAGATAAGTAAAGACTGCTGAAATTTAGGATTATCAAAAACTTCTGTCTTAAGAAAACTATTTAATTTTTTTAATTCCCAATCGACTACTGTTTGTAGAGTCCTTTCCTCTCTTAACGTATAAAGCAACATAAAGGCATGAAATAGATCTTCGGTTAAAACAACACACGGTTTTATGGTGTTTTCAAACGTCTGTTGATAAGAAGGGATAGCTATGATTTCTTCTACGGTTTTATCAATAGATATCATAATGTCTTCGACATATTCTGTAATCAGCGAAGCATCTGGAGATTCTTCTTGTAAGCAAGAAAAAACAATAGATCCATTAATTAGAAAAATACAAAAGAATTTAAACATAAAAAACACTATTTTCTACGGAAATTAGCAGCTTCTTTTAAAATCTTTTTCAAAGATTGCTATAAGTTCTTGACCCGTTTCAATTAAAGGAAGCTTCTTAGCTTGCTCTAAAGATAACCAACGATATTTACTATGCTCGGTTAGGTTTAAGTTAATACAAAAATTTTTTTGATTAAGATCTGCGTGAAAAAGATGCAGTGTATATTCCATATGAGGCACACACACAAATAAGCTTTTCCAAAAAAAACTATGTTCTTGGATAAGCGTAATTCCTACTTCTTCATATACTTCTCGATAAATGGCTTTTTGCAGGGTTTCTTCTTGTTCTACCTTACCTCCAGGTAAACACCAAGTACTCCCTTGTAACTTATCTGGCTGACGCAAAAGAAAAAGAAAGCGTTCTTGCCAACAGCAAAAACAAGCAACTACTTGAACACTGGGAAGAAAGTTCTCAGGTGGAAAAGCGGAAATATACATATCTATTTTCCTTAAGAAATCAAAGCTTAAGTTTATTATGTTTTGAATAAATATGCTAGAAGTTGCCTTAAAAAGAACCGTTGAGATTTGTTGGATTTGAACCAATGACCCTCTTATTAAAAATGAGGACGATATTCCCTTTAACTGGCTACAGTCAACCTTTATGGGTATTAATATAGGAAAATTCGATGAAGAATACTACCGGTTTTTGCGTGTTAAAAACGGAAAAAATTGAAAATCAGTGTATCGCTAATGTACCAAAATATGCCACTGCCCCAGAGTATGATGTCATTAGAGTTCTTCTGAAACCTAAATTTTAAATTCATAGTTGTACAATCCTGCCAAAAGACTGAAGCGTAATCTAAATCTTTTTTTCCTATTCCGATAGCTGTCTGAAATTATTTTGAACCGCTTTAACATTCCTATCACGTTCTCTACAAGAACACGTTCTTTAGCCAGAGCCGTATTCCCATTTTTATCTTCCTTTGTCAGAGGCTGTTTTTTACCTTTCTTTTTGGGTAACATCGTTTGAGTATGCACCTTTTGCAAGCCTTGATAGCTAGTATCTACTGCCACCTTTATTTTGGCTTGATTCACCATTCTGATCGTGGTTCTCAATATATAAGTGAAGATTTCAAGAGAAAAACCGATTAACATGAAATTATTTTAAGTATGAGTGGTAAAGGAAACTGTTACGATAATACTGTTGTAGAAAGCTTTTTTCACAGCTTAAAAACAGAGCATGCTAACTTTTGTAAATTTAAAACAAAAGAAGAAGCTATGGATAGCTTATTTGAATATAGAAGTGTTTTACAACAAAAAGAGGTCTCATTCTACTTTAGGGTATATGCCTCCTCAAGAATTTGAAACAAGATGGATGAATCAGCAAAGTATTCGTGTTCTTGCTGTCTAAAAAAAGGTGACAAGATCATTTCTCTGAGATGGCTAAACCTAATTCTTTTTTGAGCACCTGATACCGAACACTCGGATAGCATGTTTTAGATCAGATAAACCGAAGGTTCTGACTCTCCCACCGGGGATGTCGATTCTGCATATTATACTCCCTCTCTTGAGATCTGTTCGATATTTTAGCTGAAATTCTGTATACCAATTTTCAATCTCATGCCAAATTTTAGCCATGATCTCGTGTGTCAAAGTGATTTTTTGGTCAGGCGCAAAATTTGTAATGAGCTCCGCCTTTTTTATATCCTTGATCGCTCGCGAATCTCGATGAACTATTGAATTGCGCAAATAACGCAGATCGCCCCAAATATTCCCTTTGATTTTTTTGCCAAGTAGCTCATTCAGTTGGGGGCGATATGTATTCTCCCAACTGTCATATATGATCTTAATTGCGTTCTTTGCTTGAAATGCCTGGACTAAGTATTTTCTGCATCTTTGAGGTCGTTGTATATAGTGGTTTCGATTCAATCACATAGAAAAATATAGGATTAATAATAAGTTTCAAGTCATTGATTTTAAACTTATTAAGCTAGCCTTTTGAACTGGCACTACTATATACGATTGAATCGGAATCACTATATATGTGAAACTCACCATCGCTCAATATATGGGCCGCTTCTTCTGCTTCTTCGTCATTCAAACCTATCTCAGCTATCCATAGGTGCTTATATTCCTTAGCTTCTTGGTCTAACTTTGAGCGCCATGTTTCTGGGGCTATTAAAGAGACAAAATATCCGAGAAAAACTTCATCGATATTTTTATAAAATTCTTCTATTAGTAAACATGCCCTTTCTTCACTGTCTTTCATTTTGCAATTCTCTCAGCAATAAGATCGGTATATATTGGTTCCGATTCAATCGTATAGAAAAATATAGGATTAACGACAAGTTTCAAGTCGTTGACTTGAACCCTATTAAGCTAGCCGTTTGAATTGGCACTACTATATTTTTTACTGTTCTTGGCATCGAGATTAGAATAGCGCAGCAGCATAGAAAGAGCGTCGTCGATCTCCATGCGCTGGAGGAGATCAGCATTGACTAAGCTTGATGCGGTGTTCTGTTTCTTTTGCCCAGCCGTCAGCTTCTTGCTCACGCTCGAAGTGATTGCAGACTGTATGATAGCTTTTGATGCCAATAATAACACAGCATACACTGTACCGTTTTTATTCTTGCATTTGCAGATAGTAAACATGTTCCCAATCTTGCGTTTTGGAGTTCTTGGTTGAACAGGATAACTAGTTAAGGAATTGAGACTTGATGGACTCGAACCATCGACCCTCTCATTAAAAGTGAGATGCTCTACCAACTGAGCTAAAGTCTCAAATAACGTGTTGACCCCAAGGGGATTCGAACCCCTGTTACCAGGATGAAAACCTGATGTCCTAGACCGGGCTAGACGATGGGGCCCTAGAAAAGCAGTCATTTTACTAACCGCATTTATTTCTTGCAACACTAAACTGTCATCAATTCTTGCTTTTTAGCTTTAGCAATGCTTTCGATATCTTTGCAGAAAGTATCGGTCAGTTTTTGTATTTCTTTCTCATCTTTTTTCATTTGATCTTCGGTAATTAATCCTTCTACTTTTTGCTTACGAATAGATTCATTACCGCTTTGTCTAAAACCACGAATAGTAATTTTCTGTTCCTCGGTTTTTGTATCAACCTGCTTAGCAAGTTTTTCACGCATTGATCCATCCATAGGAGGAATGTTTATTCGAATCTGCTCTCCTTCTATGACAGGTCTTAAATTCAAGGAATGATCTTTTTCAATCGCTTTTGCAATCGATTGCAGAATCTGTGGATCAAAAGGAGAAATCAAGATTTGTCTGCTTTCTGAAGTTGTGATAGAAGCTAACTCTTTGATGCGCATTTTTGAGCCATAGGCTTCCACAAAAACACTATCTAGCATAGCAGGATTTGCACGATTAGAACGCAGACTTTTTAAGTCATCTTTGAAGTGCTCTAATGAGGTTTTCATTTTTGATTCAGTCTGCTTAACTATACTCATGACTTGTCTCCTGTTACTAATGTACCTAAAGATTCGCCACACACAATATTTAGTAGGGCGGTTGGGTCAAATAAATCAAATACGCAAATAGGAATTTTATTTTCAGCACATAACGCAATTGCTGTAGAGTCCATTACTTTTAAGTTTTTTACCAAAACTTCTGCATAGGTTAATCGATTAAATTTTTTGGCTTTAGCGCTCTTTTTTGGATCGCAGTCATAAATTCCATCAACTTTTGTTGCTTTAAGCAAAATCTCTGACTTCATCTCAATAGCGCGCAAAGCAGCTGCAGAATCTGTAGTAAAATAAGGATTGCCTGTTCCGCCAACAAAAATTACCGGTATGTTGTTCTCTAAATAAGCCAAAGCTTGTTTCCAGTTATATTTTTCAACGATAACATCTGTATTAAGAGCACTCATAACATGAGTATCAATTCCAATGCTCTTTAAAGATTGTTGTAAAACCAGTCCATTGATTGTAGTGGATAACATTCCAATGTGGTCAGCTGGAGTTCTTTCAAAATTAAAAGCTTTAGCCTGGGCTCCTCGAAATATGTTGCCTCCACCAATTACAATCCCCAATTGCAATTTGAGATCATAAGCTTGTTTAATCATTTGTGCAATCAGGGAAGATGCCGCCGGTTCAACACCAAATGTTTGCCCACCCATCAGAGCTTCTCCTGATAATTTAAGTAGAACTCTTTTGTAAGCGGGCCTATGCATTTAGTTTCCTACTTTCCAGCGATAAAATGATTGAACCCCTATAGGGTGCTTCAATTCTTTGCTCTCTTTATCGAGCAACATAGCAATTGTCATAGAGCTGTCCTTAACATACTTTTGACGAGTTAAGCACATTTCCATATAATATGCTTCCAATTTTCCTTCGACAATTTTATCAATAATGTGAGGAGGTTTATTTTGCACTTGACTACGCGCTATCTCTTTTTCTTTTGCTTTAACTTTATCCGGAACTTCTTCGGGAGATAAATATTCAGGAGCTTCCGCCGCTACGTGCATAGCAATATCACGAGCTAAAATTTCGTGCCCTTTTCCTCCTGTAAGCACAACTACGGAGACAATCTTTCCTCTCATATGGCTATAGAATCCTACAGAAACATCTGAGGATTTGGGTATAATTAATAGGCGCCTTACTTGGATATTTTCCCCCAAGCTTTGCACTATTAAAGATCTATATTGATCTAAAGTAAGCGAAGGATCTTTCACATAAGATAACTGCATCAGCTCCGCTACAGAAACTGGTTTTGTTAGAATCGCTTGATGTATTAACTCTTGAACGAATTGCTTAAACTTGGCATTTTGTGCAACAAAATCCGTTTCGGCATTTACTTCAACCAAAACCAACGCATTTTCTTCTTCATCAACTTCAATTAAGCCCTCGTTTGCATCGCGACCTTCTTTCTTGACAGCAGAAGCTATACCTGCTTTACGCAAGAATTCAATCGCTTTATCCATATCGCTATTGGCACTCTCAAGCGCCTCCTTGCATTTGCTCATGCTTACGCCTGTACGATCGCGCAATTGTTTTACTAATTCAGCAGCTATTTTACTCATAGTTATTACTTAGCTCCTTCTTGTTCTTCTTTAGAAGGAATTTCTTCTTCTACATCTTCTTTAGCTGTAGTGAGTTTTAATTCTTGTTTGCGTTGCAAAATAGCTTGTGTTAATGCTTCTAAAATGAGTTTAATGCTCTTTAAAGCATCATCGTTACAAGCAATGATATAATCAATTGGATCTGGGTTACAGTTTGTATCCACTAAGGCCATAACCGGAACGCCTAATTTTTTAGCCTCTGCTACTGCAATATGCTCACGACTTGGATCTACTACGATTAATAATCCAGGAGGCTTTCTCATAGAGCGAACTCCTGAGAAGTTTCGATCCAGCTTAATCTGGTCCTTTGTTAATAAGGAAAGCTCTTTCTTGGTCAGATCATCTGCACTAAGCGCGATTTTCTTCTCAATGCGCTCTAGTTTCTTAATAGATTGACGGATAGTTGTTAAATTGGTTAGTGTTCCGCCTAGCCAACGCTCACAAACATAAAATTCTCCACACTGCTTTGCACATTCACGAATAAGGTTTTTAGCTTGCTTTTTTGTACCTACAAACAAAATAGATTTGCGCTTGCTTACCGTATTCATGACAACTTGAATTGCATTGCGGATCTGTTGCAGTGTTTTAGAAAGATCTATGATATAGATCCCATTTCTCTCTTCGAAGATAAACCTCTTCATCTTCGGATTCCAACGATGTCTTTGGTGCCCAAAATGAGCGCCACTTTCTAGAAGTGTTTTAATAGTAACTTCTTTATATTGTTCTTGCTGTTCCAAGCTTTGTCCCTTGTGTGACGACGGCATTCTTTTAAAAGAATTTCAGTCTTGGTTAAAATTTAAATTGAAAATAAGAAAGCGCCTGATCAGAATCGAACTGACACAAGTAGCTTGGAAGGCTACTGTTCTACCATTGAACTACAGGCGCTTAAAGTTTACGACTGTAATTCTCCCCAGAAGTCTTTTTTTTTTCAACTAAAAGTTGAAGACCATAAAAAAACGCATCCTTTTCTTTGCGACAAGTCTTAAGATTGAGTATGATTCAAGCTAGCAAGAGCTAGAGTATTTTATGTATACAATACCGGAAAAAGTAAACCGCGTTTTAAATATAATTATTTTAGCTTTATTTCTGATCTTCGTTAGAGTCTGGTACTTAGCTATTATTCAGCATGAGGAAAAAAAGCTAGAAGCGCTTAAACCAAAACAAAAACTTGTCATTGAAAGAGTTGAACGCGCTACCATTCGAGATCGGTTTAATATTCCCCTAGCAACTAATAAAATCCAATACGACGCTTCTATTCGCTATGCCGATATTCGCCAAGTTCCCCGTCTTAAATGGGAGAAAAACAAAGAAGGTAAACTAGTTCGTGTATATAAACGTCTGTTATTTATTAAAGAACTTTCTTTACTTTTGGCAAAAGAGCTGCAAATGGATGCCTTGCAAATTGAAGATATTATCCATGGCAAAGCTTCTCTTTTTCCACATACGCCATTCGTTATTAAAAAAAACATTTCAGAGCAAGCGTACTACCGACTTAAACTTTTAGAAAAAGACTGGGCTGGGATCTATGCAGAAAAAAGATCAAAAAGGTTTTACCCCCACGGGAAAACCGCCTGCGATGTCATTGGTTATATGAGCGCAATTAACCAAAAAGAATATTATAACATAGCGGAAGAATTAAAATATTTAAAAGAGTATCTCTTTTTAAGAGAATCGGATGAAATTTGCATTCTTCCTAAAGGATTTACTAATCCTTTGCAGGTTCGAGAACGATTGCAAATCCTTCAAGAAAAAGCGTATACGATTAACGATTTGATAGGGAAAACAGGAATAGAAGCTGTGTATGACGCCGAACTAAGGGGTTATATTGGAGAAAAAACCTATGAAGTTGACACTAAAGGAAATCTATTACGCTCTCTTCCTAATGGTAGAGAAGCTACCCCAGGACAAAGAATTATACTAACAATTTCTCAAGAACTACAACAATTTGCAGAAAGCTTATTAACAATTTATGAAAAAGAGCGCGATTCAGTAGAGGAAATCACACTGCAACAACCGTGGATTAAAGGGGGAGCAATCGTAGCTATCGAACCAAACACAGGAGAGCTTTTGGCTTTTGCTTCTTATCCTAGGTTTGATCCCAATGACTTTGTTAGCGGATCATCTGCTGTTTTAAAATGGTTGGAAAATGAAAGTTTAATCGCCGATATATGGGACGGTTGTCAAGATCTTGAAAGAGAAAGAATAGACCCTCTCACCAGTCGGTTTTATCAAGAGAAGTTACACCTGTGCCTTGATCACTATTTAAATGCAATTCTAGATTCCAAAAGCGAAATTAAAAATTGTTTTAATCAAGTTGATAGTTTACATGCAGCATGTACCCTTCAAAAAACAACTAAACAGCTACTAGAATTATCGCAACAAACAAGTTATCCCCATCTACTTGCAACATTATATAACACAATTCCTCATAGAGCTTCTAGGTTTCCACTTGATGCGAAAATAAAAATCCAAAAAACCCTTCTTCTACAACAACTAAAAACAACATTAGACTCTTTTTTAGTAGAGATAAAACATAATGATGATAAACTTCTCCTTTTAGATTTATGTCGCCTATTGGTCAATGAAGAAGCTTTTTCTCCTGAATTATTACAAGCAATTGGCCATCTGAAAGTATCCGATTATTACACGCTGAACCAGCTCTCTTCTCAAATTCAACGTTTTTTGTTACCGCAAGCTAAACAATGGTTTCACGAATTAGATTTTTCTGTTTGGCGTGAACAACACTTTGCTAGTTTTCTGAAACAAAAAAGACAAGAGGAAAGGAGTCAAAAAAAGTGGGCAAAACCTTATACCGAATACTTAGACCTAGCAGAAAAAAATCTCTTTACTACCTTTTGGAAAAAAAACCGTTTTTTCATTTTCCAAAGTATTCTTCTTGAATCTATAGAAACAACAGAAGCTCATTTAATTCCCTACTTAGAGCGCGCAACCAAAGAGGGAGAAAAGAACCTCCTTATTCAGAAATGTAGAGAGGAGTTCAAAAAAACCCTTTCTTCTTTACCGCTTACTCTGCAATCTGAATTTTTAAAAACAATGCGTAGTTTTAATGAGCTCAATCGCCCTCTACTAGGGCGCTATAGAGGCCTTAGGACAAGTAATAAACAACAGCTAGAAAAACACTTAGCCGCAGCTTTTTATCCTGCTAATGGATATGGGTATGGGAAATCTTATGCATACCGTCAAGCAACTCCACTTGGCTCGGTGTTCAAACTACTCGTTGCCTATCAAACTTTAATGGAGCGTTTAGAACAAGACAAGGATCTAAATCCGCTTACTTTAACCGATCAAATTCAGTGGCACGCCAATCCCAATAGTAATGAACAAATCTTAGGTTACACACAAGAAGGTTTGCCTATTAATCGCCTATATAAACAAGGTAGGCTTGCACGCAGTAGTAACCCCAATATAGGAAAAACAGATTTATTAAGAGCGATTGAAAGCTCAAGTAACATTTATTTTTCTCTACTAGCAAGCGAACATATTCAAGACCCAGAAACTCTGATTCAGACCTCAAAAAATTTTCTATTTGGAGAGAAGACAGGGATTGAGCTAACAGGAGAATTTGCTGGGCAGCTACCCAATGATCTTTCATTCAATCGCACAGGATTGTATGCCTTTGCAATTGGGCAACACTCTTTAACAGTAACTCCTCTGCAAACAGCCGTTATGCTTTCTACAATCGCCAATAAAGGCTATGTTATTAAACCAAAAATCGTGCAATTAATAGCGGGACAAGAACGTTTACGTGAATATAGCGATCCTTTTTCTATCCAACAATTTCCCTTACAAGAACATTTAAAACTGATTGGTATTCATTTTCCTTTATTCACCTCTTGTTTAAAAGAAGAACAAAAGCCGCATATTTGGATGAATAGTACATGTGCCAAACAACAAATCCCTTTACCAGACCCAGTACGGAACATGCTTCTTGAAGGAATGTATAAAGTGGTTAATGGAGAAAAAGGCAGCGCTAGGCCCTCTATCATTCGCTGCCTTAATCGCCATCCTGAATGGAAAAAAACCTACTTAGAGCTGCAAGGAGGGCAACTTATTGGGAAAACAGGCACAGCAGAGATTCTTTATAAATCTACCATTGATGCAGAAACCTCTGCTTTTAAAGTAGACCATAGTTGGTTCGCAGGTATCTCTTTTCTTCCAAAACATCAAAAGATGAGAGATAGAGCAGAACTTGTCGTTATAGTGTACTTACCATTTAGCAAATCCGGTGGTAAAGAAGCTGCTCCCATTGCTGCAGAAATGATTAAAAAATGGCGGGATATTCAAAAAAACCATGGTTGTGCACAAAATTTTATACAAAAAGAACCGCTTCTCAAGTAACTAATCGTCATGACTCCTGTTGATCCACAGACTAGCAATAAATATATAGTGGTTCCGATTCAATCGTATATAGTCGTGCCAATTCAAACGGCTAGCTTAATGAGATTCAAGTCAACGACTTGAAACTTGTCGTTAATCCTATATTTTTCTATGCGATTGAATCGGAACCACTATATTCTACACATTTTCTCTTTCTCTATTGACTTTTACTAAATTATAACTTAATTTATATAGATAAAAGAGCTTATAACGCCATTATTCAACCTAATTGGTAAATTTTTTTTTAAAAACATTTGTAAGTTTTAAGAGCGGTGCAAATGAAGTATTTAGATATAGCCATGTTGGACTTGAAAAAAGCTAGTCTTCAATATAGCATCTGGCTTCACTTGGGATTATTAGAAGTCAAACAGCGCTATCGACGCTCTGTTCTCGGGCCCTGGTGGATTAGCATCAGCATGTTAATCTTCATCGTTGCTATGGGAAAAATTTTTAGTCAATTGCTGAATCAAAGCTTAGCCGATTATATTCCTTTCTTCACGACAGGTTTTTTACTGTGGTCTTTTATTTCTAGTAGTATTAATGAATCAACAGACCTGTTTAGATCCAATAGCGGATACATTAAACAAATGCAATTGCCATATAGTTTATATGTTTTGAAATTTTTAAGCAGAAATCTGATTATTTTAGCTCATAATTTAATCGTTTATTGTCTGGTTATGTGGTTTTTTAAAATCAACCCTGGATGGAATATTTTATGGGTGATTCCTGGGATGCTCCTACTAACTATCAATCTGTATTGGATATGCTTGCTCGTAGCTTTAATCAGTACGCGTTATCGAGATATGACGCAAATCATTAATAGTTGTATACAGATTCTTTTTTTTATTACTCCTATTACATGGATGCCTAAATTACTAGGGCAAGATTCTTCCATAGTAAAGTTTAATCCGTTTGTTTATTTCATTGAGCTTATACGCCAACCTCTTTTAGGCATAAATTCCACTGTTCATGTTTGGCTAATCAATGTGAGCATAGCTCTCATTGGTATATTATTTAGCCTAAACCTTTTTGGACGCGTAAAATCTCGTATATCATTTTGGGTTGATTAAATATGACTACTATCGAATTAGAAAAAGTAGCATTGACCTATCCTGTTTATGGAACAAATTCTCGTTCTTTAAAAAATAGTATAATTAATTTAGCAACAGGAGGACGGCTTAATAAAAATGAAAGGATTGTAAAAATCGAAGCATTAAAGAATATAGATTTAAAGTTAAAAGCAGGAGATCGTCTGGGTTTAGTCGGACATAATGGAGCAGGGAAAACAACCCTCTTAAAAGTTTTAGCACAAATTTATGAACCTACAGAAGGTCATCTAAGGATTTTGGGCAGGGCTAACTGTCTTTTTGACATCATGACAGGAATAGATCAAGGACTTACTGGCTATGAAAATATTATAATCCGCGGACTTCTCCTAGGTCTTTCTAAACAAGAAATAGAACATATCATACCAAGTATTGAAGAATTTTCAGAGTTGGGAGAATTTTTAAATATACCTCTTAAAAGCTACTCTTCTGGAATGCTAGTGCGTTTAGCTTTTGGTATTATCACAAGCATTCGTTCTGACATTCTATTAATAGACGAAGTAGTGAGTGTTGGAGATTCCCGATTCATAGAAAAAGCTAAAGCTCGCATTACAAGCCTAATCCACCAAACAGATATCGTAGTGCTTTCTACACATGATCATCAAATGATTAAAGAATTTTGCAATAAGGTCATCCGACTCGAAAAAGGATCTATTATATCATTTGAAGAGGTAAATCATGTTAAATAGCAGAATATTAATAACAGGTGCGCAAGGTCTTGTAGGAACCTCATTAATAGAAGAATTATATCAGCAGGGTTATACAAATCTTATCTCTTTAACAAGAGAGCAATGCGATCTCACAAACTACCAAGAAGTAAAATTGTTTTTCCAAAATACTAAGCCTGAAGTGGTTTTTCACACAGCAGCGGCTGTCTACGGTATTGGAGGGAACGCGAAAAAAAAAGGCTCTATTTTTCTTGATAATGTTTTGCTCAACACTCATGTAATTGAAGCTAGTAGACTTTCTGGTGTGAGAAAAATTGTTGCAATGGGAACAATTGCTGCCTATCCAGAGCCAACAGAGATTCCATTGAAAGAAAACAACATTTGGAACGGACCTCCTCACCAATCCGAGAATAGCTATGGTCATGCAAAACGCACAATGCTTGCGCACTTGTTAGCTTATCAAGAAAATTATGGGCTTGATTTTGCATATGTTATCTCTACAAATCTTTTTGGACCAAATGATAAATTTGATAGCAAATTTGGCCATGTAGTTCCTTCATTAGTACGAAAGTTTTACGAAGCTAAAAAAAGCCATGAGCAAGTAACCATTTGGGGAGATGGTTCAGCAGAGAGAGATTTCTTATATTCTAAAGACATGGCACGGGCTTTAATTTTAATCATGAATAGGTATACAGGGCCTATTAACGTAGCCTCTGGAAGAAGCGCTTCCATAAAAGAAGTAGTAGATTTATTAGCAAACCACTTTGAAATGCAAGATAAGGTTATATGGGATGCTGCGATGCCTAATGGAAGAAAGTTTTACGAAATAGATCTAACTTATTTAAAAACTCTAGGCTATGAGCCTATTTATTCTATGGAAAAGGGTCTATTAGAAACCCTGGACTGGTTTACATCAATGCATGAAAAAAATGCAATTAGAGGCTATTAAAATGGAAGATACTAAATCAAAACTTTGCATTATAAGTAGCTATAATGAAACATGTGGAAATGCTAGTTATACAAAAGCTTTAGTGGCAGCATTTTCCGACCATTTTAATGTTTCAGTAATTTCTTTAAACGTAGACCTTCTTAGAAAGGCAGACCCTAAAGGCGCAAGTGCTTATATAAAAATCCTGTGTGAAAAGCTCAAAAATTATGACTACGTAAATATTCAATTTGAAGCGGGGTTGTTTGGTTCCAGTACTGCATTGATCTGGAAGCGATTTATTGCAATTACTAAAGCTTGTAAAAGAATCGTTATAACCATGCACCGTTATGATGCAATCCAAACATTACCTAATCTTGCCTTTATAGGAAAATGCATTCTTTCAGGAAATATTAAATTACTATTTTCTAATTACTTAAAAGTTCTAGCCAATAACTATCATGCATCGCTTTATCACCGGATCATTAAGCTATGTAAAGAAAATAATATTCCCATTATTGTTCACACTCAAAGAGATAGAAACTTAATTGCTATTAAGTATAATTATCATGCTATTTTTGATCATCCCTTATGTTTTTATACACAAGAATATATTGAATCTTTAGCTAAAACAGTAACAAAGAAGAGCTTTTGCCAAGCCCATAATCTTGATGAGGATAAGATCTATATAGGTATCTTTGGGTTTCTCAATAAATACAAAGGACATAAAACAGTTATAAAAGCTCTATCTTATTTACCTTCTAATTATGAAGTGCTTATTTTTGGAGGACAGCACCCCCATACAATAAAAAATAGTGAGTCTATCAATGAATATGTACATTCCTTGATAAGCCTAATCAGGCATTACGATTTTCAGGATAGAGTAAAATTTTGCGGAATGTTAAATGACGAATCTTTTTTAAAAGCATTATTAGCCTGTGACTTTAATGTACTCCCCTATTTAGAAGTGAATCAAGGGGGCTCAGCTATTGCTTCACTATCTCTAGAAACTAATTCCAATACAATTTTTTCTCAAAACTTAGCTTTTTTTGAATTAGCAAAATATGCTCCTAATTGCTTACAAATGTTTACAATAGGTAATCCTATAGAACTTGCTCATACAATTATGCGTTATAAAAAAACTGATTATTCACCCTATTTGATGGAATATCACAAAAAATATAACATAAATACAAGTATAAATCTTTATAAACAACTATTTCAAATATCTGGGAAAACCGCTATTGAAAATAGCAAAAATGAAATAGCTCCTCCTCTGGTCGAATTAATAGATCTCTTGCATAACTTGTAGATAATCTATAAAATGATTAAACTTTTAAAAAGTATTTGTCATGAAATACGATTGTTTAAAGGATTTTAAGAACGAAGAGTTTCGTCGATTAACAGGAGTAAAAAGAGCCACATTTGAAAAGATGGTAGATATCTTAAAAGAAGCAGAATCTTTTAAAAAAAGGTTTGGAGGAAGATCCCATAAGATTATCTATAATTGAAAGGCATACGTTAAAAAGTCAAGTGATAGTAGACAAAAAGAGTCAGAAGGTTATTTTGCACTGCATTTACTAATGGTAAGCGTCATGACTTTCGATTATTTAAAGAATCTAAAACAAAAATTCAAGTCTTTTCAAGTTTGAAGTGCACAGAAGAATTAAAAAAAGAATAGGCAGGCGATGAAAGAATCTCTATTGTGATTTTTAACAATCAAACACAA
>NZ_JAAVTY010000130.1:0-3666 GCF_018642185.1 Candidatus Rhabdochlamydia sp. W815
CTCAACTTCGAAACTCCACTAGAAGTGTTTAGGAGATTATCTACAAACATGCTATGCTCGGGTGCACAATAGATGTTTTTTCAAGTATTTATTACGTTATTTTTTGTGCACTTCAAGGTTGAAAGGGCCTATGATTAAATATTGCGAATCTACTTATAAGACAAAGAGGTGGAAAACACGCGAGGTTATGGTGGGTAAAGTAGGGGTTGGGGGAAACAATCCTATACGTATTCAATCTATGACCACCTCTAGCACACGTGATGTCCAAGCTACCATAGATCAGATTATTCGACTTGCTGATGCAGGTTGTGAAATTGCTAGGGTAACGGTTCAAGGGATGAAAGAAGCTGATGCTTGTGAGGGTATTAAAAGTGGACTTCTTCAGCGTGGTTATACAATTCCTCTTGTTGCAGATATACATTTTTTCCCTCCTGCTGCGATGCGTGTTGTGGATTTTGTTGATAAAGTGAGGGTAAATCCTGGTAATTACGTAGATAGAAGAGCTTCATTTAAAACGAGAGAATACGATGATGCATCTTATGCAAAAGAAATAGAAAAAATTGAAGAAAAATTTACTTCTCTTGTAGAAAAATGCAAATCTTTGAAGAGAGCCATGCGTATAGGTACAAATCATGGTTCTTTGTCTGACCGTATTATGAACCGTTATGGCGATACACCACAAGGAATGGTGGAGTCAGCATTGGAATTTGCAAGAGTTTGTCGTAAGAACGATTTTCATGATTTTATGTTTTCGATGAAGTCATCTAATCCACAGGTAATGATTTTAGCCTATCGGCTTTTAGTTGCTGAAATGATGTCTTTGGGATGGGATTATCCTCTGCATTTAGGAGTTACAGAGGCAGGAGAGGGAGAAGATGGCCGAGTTAAATCAGCTATGGGGATTGGCTCACTTTTGCTAGATGGAATAGGCAATACCATTCGTATTTCTCTAACAGAAGATCCTTGGCATGAAATCGACCCTTGTCAACGCCTTGTTGCATTGGCTTCTACATATGAAAAAAAGCAGGGGATGCCTCCTTTTGAAGAGATCTATCGTAATATCGAAAAGATAGAGCGACGCACAGTTAATTTACCAAGAAATATTTCTTTGCATAGAGATGGAACAGTCTTTATCAGTGTCAATAAGAGTGATGTAGAAGATTGCGATTTTTATAAAAAATTAGGATGTGATATTCAGCTAAGCCTTCCTAAACTTAAAAGAACTAGTGCTGATTGTATTGTTTTAGATAAGGATGTTAATTTTAATACTCCTATTCTCAAGCATTTGCAAGAAATGGGAATGAGCGTGTTTTCCTATAATCCCATTGAAGGCGGAGTTAAGCTTATTTCTTTATCAGAACTTGATAAGCTAGCTCCTGCACCATCTTTATTAGCTGTTATCATAAAAAACGAATCCTCTACAGAATGGGAAAAACTTTTAAAGACACAACCAGCGCTTATTGTTTTAGCGCCAGAAGATCATCGATTGCATTACTGTAGGCAGTTTTTTTATTGGCTTCAAATGCAAAAGCTACACCTTCCTGTGATTTTGCACTTTAACTATAGCTGTATTCAAGAAGATTTTATTATTCAATCCTCTGCAGAGCTAGGAGCGCTTCTTTGCGATGGCTTAGGGGATGGAATCTGGCTAAAGGGTCCGTATGATTTTGATTTCTTAAGAAATTTAAGTTTTACTATCTTGCAATCTACAAGAATGCGCTCTTTCAAAACCGATTTTATCTCTTGTCCAAGTTGTGGTAGAACGCTTTTTGATCTTCAAGATGTTTCTAAGCGTATCCGTGCGCGTACTTCACATCTTCCTGGTGTGAAAATTGCTATCATGGGTTGTATTGTAAATGGCCCAGGAGAAATGGCAGATGCGGACTTTGGTTACGTTGGATCTAAGCCAGGGAAGATCGATCTCTATCTTGGGAAAACCTGTGTGGAGAAAGATATTGATTTTACTCATGCCGATAATCGCTTAATTGAACTTATCAAAAAACATGGGCAATGGATAGAACCAGAAATAGTAGAAGAATTTACTTAAAATCTTGTTATATTCTAACGGTGGTAATTATAACAATGGATCTTGTCACCTTTTTTTAGACAGCAAAAACACGAATGCTTTGCTGATTCATCCATCTTGTTTCAAATTCTTGAGGAGACATCCTACATTTCCACCCCCTAGGGCACTTTTTTGGAATTAGCCCATAGATTTGAATTGCCGTATTCTAATAAGCTCAGATATTTTTGCATATTCTCCCATCCCAATTGTGTTGCTAAAATGCGGGAAAACCAAACGCAAGAGGTTTTCATCCAAGATTGTGGAGTTTTCCATGATTCTAAGAAATGATCATAACTTTCTTGAAACAACCAAGTTGGAGTCTTTTCGTCTTGTAAAACCCCTGCATCATATCCCATTAAGCTTAAAGCAATCTTAAATGTAGAGCAAGGAGTAATGCGCTCGTTGATATTGAGGACCTAGTTCTACTATTTTCTCGTTCGATATGCAATGGACTTAATTTTTTCAGTATTTTCACTAATGCTTGCATGATGTGTATCTATCTCTAAGTCGTATGTAGCACCAACATGTACTTTATTAAACTGTCCCCTTGCTGATCCTGGAATACGATTACCTCTTTCTTTTTCCCTCTGTTCCAAAACAGAGAGGGGAGCATTTACTCCAACCCATAAAACTGGGAAGTTTTTTAGAGTTTTCTTCCATTCGTCAAGCTGTTGTTTGCCGAAAGAGACATCATCAATAATAAGATGATGACCCATTTTGGCAAGGGCAAGGACTACCTCTTGGAATGTTTTGCCTATCTTTTGAGCGTACGGACCTACTTGTAGTTCCTGAATAGGATTGCCAGATGCATCTTCACTTTTCTTCCAACTGTATCCGATAGGAGCTTCTCCCCCTTTCCAATCATTGACTTTCTCTGGCATCTAGCCAATGATCTTATCGATCCCAATATGCAAAAAAGGTTCTTCAAATGCATGTTGTAATGCTTTTGCAAGAGTTGTCTTTCCGCTACTCGATGGCCCATTTAAATATATGATCTGCACAGGTTCTTGTGTCATACTAAGCACGCCAGTTTTCGTTTGTCAAAGAAGTTAGAAGGCCCTTTCAATCTCGAAGTGCACAAAAAAGAACATATAAATACTTGAAAAAACATCTATTGTGCAACTGAGCATAGCATGTTTGTAGATAATCTCCTAAACACTTCTATTGGAGTTTCGAAGTTGAGAGCCTTTCTGGGTCTGTTATTTAGTATAAGTTTCCACCCTTTCCATATCCTTGGAAGTCGTATCTAAAAAGCTTTGTGTTTTAAGAAAATATTGCCTAACTAGTCCGTTTGTATGCTCATTTAAGCCTCTTTCCCAAGAATGGTAGGGCGTTGCAAAGTAGAAAGTCTGACTCTAGCTCGAAACTAACCATTTGGTGATAGGCAAATTCTTTTCCGTTGTCTGCTGTTAATGTGTGTACAAAATCTTTGATAGGTTTAAATTGTTCAATTAACGCTTGACTTACTTCCTCTGCAGTTTTATGAGAAACTTTGGCGAGCTTAATTTAGCTTGGAAGTTCTTTCTACCATTGATACAATTACGCCTTTATGTCTTGCCCCTATGACTGTATCTAGTTCCCAGTCTCCTAAACGAGTCTTT
>NZ_JAAVTY010000131.1:0-3585 GCF_018642185.1 Candidatus Rhabdochlamydia sp. W815
ATTGTTAAAAATCACAATAGAGATTCTTTCATCGCCTGCCTATTCTTTTTTTAATTCTTCTGTGCACTTCAAACTTGAAAAGACTAAACAAAAGATCAACATCCCCCAAAAATTACATTCAATATTGTGGAAAACGATCACGTAACACTAGAAATGTTTAAACAAGGAACAGTTGATATGATTGGTGACTCTTTAACAGATATTTCTTTAGAAGAGGTATCTAAGCTAGAAAAAACATGGACCTTTAACTCAGAGCCACAACCTTATTCTGTATTTATTTGCCTCAATACAACTAAACCGCCTTTTACTCATGTGAAGATTCGAAGAGCTTTTGCCCTAGCGATTAATCGCCAAGAATTGATCGGAATGTTAGGCAAAGGATGTAAAAAAAATATACAAGCAGATGCAATCAGTCCTGCTTACAAAGCGGGCTTGTCCGCAACAAATCTAGTTGCACCTTGCTTAAAAGAAAACCGATGTCCCCAATTTTTCAAAGATAACGATGTCATCCAAGCGAATATTCTGCTCAATGAAGGAATGGCTGAACTAGGTATTACCAAGGAGGCTTTTAAATCACTGACTTTCCTTTATCACTCCGGGGATTATGCAGCAGATGAGATAGTGCAAGTCATTCAACAGCAATGGGCAAAAGTATTTGGAATCTTTATTAAACTAGAGAAATTAGACTTTAGCATTGCTATAGATAAATTAAATAGCCGTGATTATTCAATCTGCCTTTCCAGTTGGCTGGCTTTTTACGATGATCCTATGAACATCCTTCAAATGTTTAAGTATAGAAATTATGGAAGAAATTTCACTGGTTGGGAACATCCAAAGTTTATCGAATTACTGAATCGCTCTAACTATGAGGAAGGATGCAAGCGCTTATTAACCCTGGAAAAAGCTGAAAAAGTTCTAATCGATGATATGCCTGTCATTCCCTTATATCACAAAAATTATGTATATCTTATGAACCCAGAATTGGAGTTTAATATCTCTCTATGGGGAGATAGGTTACTATTTCCCCTGTCTCCCGCACAAAAAGAAGTGCAAAAAGAGAACAAACATTCTCGTATAAAGAAAAAACCTAAAAATCCGTTAGTAAAAAAATAACATGTAAAAGCCTGAGAGTTACATATCAGAATATGCACTAAATTTTTTCTATACAAATGAATACACTTGCTCACACCTGCTACTAGCAACTCCTATAGCATTACCTCTGGTATCAAGTAAGTATTTATGAGCTACTTCAATGGCTCCATATTCATTAATGTAATTTACAATACATTTAGGCAATACACCCTTTTCTTTGTCTTTGAGCAGATACTCTTTTGGCTCATCTTCCCAAATACTTTGGAAGTGAACCGATTCAAGATCTTTCAAGTATCATACTTCTTTGTCATGAAAATTTAAAGTTCATTAGAATTAACCCACTCCATCACACTTTGAGACTAAACACTTTGGTATTTGCTTTTTCAACTAAGGCATGATGCCTTAGTTGAAAAAGCTGTTTTTTTACTATTTATCACTAAGTGTCAATTTAAGTCCTATCTATTACAAATTATACTTGAGTATGGCCTTGTCTCTGTGAAGTTTTTAAGTTATTATCGAGATGTAAACTATACTTATATCTTCTTTTTTTCTTAAACATGAAAATACCAGCTAATAAACTTCCAAATGCCAATGTACCTAATGCTATTGATACAATCAATGGTTGACTATTTGTTGATTGAGTTATTTTAGGTTCTGTTGTTGTGGTGGTTGGTTCAGGTATTGTTGTTGAAGTAGCAGCTGTTAGTTTTGTTTGTTTAACTGTTGTTTCTGGAGCAGTTGTTAATTGAGTTAGCTCAAGTGTTATTGATTCTGTTGTTGTGTTTGGTTCAGATGTTGTGTTTGGTTCAGATGTTGTGTTTGGTTCAGATATTGTTGTTGAAGTAGCAGCTGTTAGTTTTGTTTGTTTAACTGTTGTTTCTGGAGCAGTTGTTGATTGAGTTAGTTCAAGTATTGTAGTTGATTCTTCTAGAGAAAAATATTCTGGAAAAACATCAATAATAGCTTTCGTTATACGATTAATTTTAGAATATTGTTCAGGATCTTGTCGTATGTTTAGTGATGAATATTCAATAATAATCATAATAAATTTGTCATAATCTTCCCTGTTTTTTTTTAAGTCTATTTCAGTGAGGTCTAGAGGAGAGCTTAGATTGATTCGAATTTGATTAATTACTTGTACAGCTTCATCTAAAAAACCTGGATAGAAGTCTGTTTCTTTTAATGGTAAATCATTTACTTGACTAGTATTGAAAAGATTCATTAGCATTTCAAACCTAGGAGGATATATAGAATCAGCTGTTGTTGTAGTTGATTCAGGCGTTGTTAACCGAGTTGTTTTTCCTTGAAAGATCAAATTCATATTGTGAGGCACAGAACTTCTTTTATTACCTTTGTTATGAATAGCTCTTAAACGTCTGGACCGTGGAATGTTATTATATTTTGGACCTGTAAAGTCATTGTCAATTTCTAAAACTACTACTTTTTTTTTTTGATTAAAGAGATTTTTTGTAAAATTATTGCTAGTTTTTAACCCTGCTATTTTGTCTATTTGATTAAAGGGATATTTTGTAAAACCATTGTCAGTTTCTAAAACTGCTACTTCGTGTTTTTTTTGATTAAAGGAAGGTAGCCCTAGATCATTGATATTTCCTCCAGGAAAAAAAATCATAGAAGACATGTTTATTGTATTATTTGAAACAGAGATTATAGGATTCATTTTTTTATATCCAAAGTAAGATGATTTGATGCATTTTTAATATATTAAGATAACAAATATAAATAGACATAAGCCGTATTTATAGTCATTTTTTATTTATAATATTAGTTATTCTTTTTATCTTTTTCTATTTAGGATTAATGACAAGTTTCAAGTCGTTGACTTGAACTTCATTAAGCTAGCCGTTTGAGTCGGCACTACTATATATTTATAAGTTATCATTTTGGTATTTGCTTTTTCAACTAAGGTATCATGCCTTAGTTGAAAAAGCTGTTTTTCTTTGCTACTTACTATTAAGTGTCAATTTAAGTCTTATCTATTACAATGAAAATTTCAAGGAATTGACATATTACTCTAGCTCCATTTTATAATTTTTTTAACCGTTGCAACTTTAGCTTTGCTTCTCAGTTAGCTTTCATCTTATAAACATAAAAAATTACTTTTGCGCAGGAATGCTACCAAGTTTTGATTGAGTACTCCGCCTCTTTTTTTCTAACGCAATGGCTGTTTGTACCTCCTTAAGAAGCTTAACACTACAAATATTGTTTTCATCTTCTAAATGTTGTAAAGTTTCATTCAGACTAGAAAGCTCTTGCTCTTTTTCCTCTAAAGAGGTTGTTGTCAAGTTGGCTTGTTTGTTTAATTGAGTGATCTCTCTATCTTTCTCTTCTAGAGTTATATTATAGGTTGTTGTTAAGTTAGCTTTGTTAGCTTCACAAGTATTTTTTTCATCTTTTAAACGTTGTAAAGTTTCATTCAGACTAGAAAGCTCTTGGTCTTTTTCCTCTAAAGAGGTTGTTGTCAAGTTGGCTTGT
>NZ_JAAVTY010000132.1:0-3531 GCF_018642185.1 Candidatus Rhabdochlamydia sp. W815
CTATGGAAAAATTGCGAAAGAAAACTACATACAAGCCTGAATATGGTGGTTCTTGCTTTTATTGCTCTACTTTTGAAAAGATTTTAAACAGGCTCTAAATAAGTTGCGGATCATAAATCAACCCCTTTTTTATTAAAATCAAAGGGCCCCTTAAATCTAGACTACCCTGATTTTTAGAGATTGTCAAATAAAAAATTTACATCCTTGATTTTTAGAAGGATATGAGATAAAAAGGAGCTTTTTAATAAAGGAGATCTATGAAAAAAGTTAAAATCCTCTTGGGAAAAAACTTAAGAATCCACTTGGTTTCTAAAGATGCCAGAGGCATCGTTAGTTACGGATGCTCCCAAAGCTATTTCAGGATTGGGTGAGTTTTTTTCTCCAATAGATTTAATGGCAATTAGTGTGGCATCCTGTATGCTAACTATGATGGGATATAAAGCTAAAGAGCTGAAAATTGATTTAGAAGGAAGTTATTTGCGGTTAACAAAAGAGATGCAAGTAGCGCCTCTTCGTAGGCTTAAACTCATTGATATGGAATTTTTTTGTCCAAGGGTTTTTTCTAAAATAGTTACAGATCAGCTCATCCAAGCAGCAGAGAGATGTCCTGTAATTCATAGCTTGCATCTAGAAATACAAAAAAAAGCGATCTACCATTGGGGGGATAACAAGTGAAGTTCAGTCGGGCAACCGCATTTGAAAAACACCTATTAGAAGCTAAAAAAGAGCATTTAGCGCCTGTATATTTATTGGCTATTCCTGATGCTTATGAAAGAAAACGCATGGCAGAACAAGTGGCTGCGAGGATAGATTTTTTTTATCCCGATAGTACATTTACCACAAAAGAAAATCTACCAGTAATGCATTTACTAGATGAGCTTAATACCATTTCTCTTTTCGAAAAAAATCGTATTATTTTTTACGATTCTATTCAATCTATTAAGAAAGAGGATTTAAACAGCTTAACTCGCTATTTTGCAAATCCTACAAGCTCTACGTATATATTACTAGGAATCTCTCATGCAAAGATGGCACAGGAAATATATATGGAAGGGAAAAAGCACCTTATTTCCTGCGACTTTACAGAAGAAAAACCCTGGGATCGTAAAGAGAGACTAAAAAATTACCTAAGGCGGTTTGTTACATCTCGGAAAAAGAAATGTTCTTTGTCCTTAATAGAGCAGTTATTGGAAAAAAGAGGGATGGATCTTGCTATTTTAGAACAGGACCTTGAAAAGATCATTACTTTTATTGGAGAGCGTTTAAACATCGAAGAGCTGGATTTAGCAGCTATTTGCAATGATCAAAAATTAGCAAATCTATGGCAACTCTCAGATGCAATCCTATTTTCTAAGCAAAAAATCTCTCTGGATTCTGAAATAGATATCTCATGTTTGCTCTCTTTAATCGGACAGATGCGTCTTCAACTACAACGTAGTTTAGAAATACGCATTTTGTTAGAAAAAAAAATGTCTCATGCAGAGATTTGCTTGAAGTTTCCCACGATAAAAAAAAATCCACTAGAAAAGTTATTTTCCTTTGCACAAGAAAGACAGGAAAAATGGCTGATACAAGCTTTGCATCATCTCTTTCAGATAGAGATGTTGGCAAAAAATAGCGCTGCTACCCCTGCTGTTTTATTGCATATGTTAAACTGCCAATTATCTAATTTTTAAAATTATGCCTACTTTGTATCTTTTGCCTAATTTATTAGATCACTCCCAAGATCACCATGTTTTTTTCTCGAGTACAGTTGACACTATCGTACCAACTCTTGGCGGGCTTATTGCAGAAACAGAAAAAGAAGCAAGGCGTTATTTAAAAAGATTTTTATTTCCAGAGCCTAAAACTTTTTGCGATGTTCCTATCCTGCTTTTAAATGAACACACTACAGCTCTGCAAAAAGAGGAGCTTATTGAAACCGTTGCAAAAAGCCATGCTCCCTGGGGGCTTATTTCAGATTGCGGGCTTGCTTGTCTTGCAGACCCTGGTGCAGATATAGTCCTGCTAGCAAAGCAAAGGGGGATTCAAATACAGGCATGTGTTGGTCCTTCAAGCATAGTTTTAGCTTTGATGCTATCAGGACTTGGGGGGCAGAGATTTATTTTCCATGGCTATCTGCCAAGAGAAGAAAAGTTGCTTGAGGAAAAGTTAAAGCAAATGACTGCAAATCCTCAAAAAGACTATACCCATCTGTTTATTGAAACCCCTTATCGCAATCAAAAACTTTTTAACCAACTCTGTACAACGCTTTCTAATCAAAGCTGGTTGTCAATTGCTTGTGGGCTTACTTCTGATCAAGAATGGGTGAAAACAAAGAGAATTGCCCAATGGAAAAAAGAGCAGCCTGTGTTTGATAAACTTCTGGCTGTCTTTGTTGTAAAAAATAATTAGTTAAAGGAAGGAGGGTTTATTTTTTTTATATATTGGTTCCGATTCAATCGCATAGAAAAATATAGGATTAACGACAAGTTTCAAGTCGTTGACTTGAACCCCATTAAGCTAGCCGTTTGAATTGGCACTACTATATACTCTAGAAAGTTGAAGCCTGGAGTGGATTGAGCTCGATTTTTTGAAAGTTATCATTAAAATAACACAAACGCGATTCCTTTTATTAACATCTCTTGTCTTTCTGACAAGCATTTCCAAATATTGTCTCTGCTCTTTACCCTTATTTCCTAGCCATTCTCCTGCAGATAATCAGAAGATTTTAAACAGGCTCTAAAACACTTCTGTATACATGCCATAATTGCACACAAAGAAGGGGTTGCTCCTTAAACGGAGTAGGTTAAACTCTCCAATATAAACGAGATTTTTTCAAATCTCAAAACCGCTCATTAAAGAGCAAAAAAATGAGGAGCAACCCATGAAGCATTATATTGGATTAGATGTATCAATGAAAAGAACTTTTATCTGTGTATTAAATGAACAAGGTAAGATTGTCCATGAAGGTTCAGAAAAAACAGATCCTGATTTACTAGCAGATTATTTTTCCAAAAGAGATTTTCAAGAAATCGTTGTTGGCTTTGAAAGTGGATGTTTATCTCATTACCTAGTCACAGGATTTAGAAAAAGAGCTATAGATCCCCTATGTATGGATGCAAGGAAGCTGAGTACGATTCTTGCTTTGAAAATAAATAAGACAGACAAAAATGATGCACGAGGAATCGCAGAAGCCCTTCGATCAGGTATGTATACACGAGTACACTGTAAGCCCCAAGATTCAGTAGAAAAAAGCATTTTGTTAGTTTCCAGAAGAGCGCTAATTAAACAGCAAACGCAGTTAAAAAATACTGTAAGGGGCTTGCTTAAAAGTTACGGAATACGATTGGGATCTGTGGGATCCAAAAGATTTTCGTCTGTGGTTGTAAAGCAGATAGAAAAACAGGAAAAAAGTATTGTTCTGAGCATAACCTCTCTATTAAATACCTTTGATAAGGTAGTTGAGGAAGTAGAAAAACTGGATAAAGAAATGCTTAAGCTGGTCAGTCAAGATAAAGAAGTACAACGGCTTATGACAATCCCTGGCGT
>NZ_JAAVTY010000133.1:0-3448 GCF_018642185.1 Candidatus Rhabdochlamydia sp. W815
TGTAGAGCGTTCTTTTGCGTGGATAGAAAAATGTCGCAGGCTATGGAAAAATTGCGAAAGAAAACTACATACAAGCCTGAATATGGTGGTTCTTGCTTTTATTGCTCTACTTTTGAAAAGATTTTAAACAGGATCTTAGAATTTTTATGATCTTTTTTATTCCAAAGATGGAAATAATAATCACATCATTCCCATTTAGGATATTCTATGGATAACATACGACACTGGCAACCACTTTTTAAAATGTACAAAATTCCACAAAAAATATCATAACAAATTGTTTTCATATTTTTTCCATTCTACTTTATTAAAAGTTCTGGAGAAAATTTTTTTCTTACCCAATCTCTAAAAATCGAGGTTAAACAAAAAGAAAAACCTATAGATCCTATCCCTAGGCAACTTAAAATAGTCATTAAAAGATATATAGATTCGATCTTTGGCAAAAAATTCATCGCTAAAATATTTAAAACAAGCGGTGCAAGTAGAGGCAGAATACATAGATCTTTTATCCAACGATTACTACTTTCTGGTATCAATTTGCGATGAATAATGGGAAGAATCAAAATAGAACATAAGTTATGAATAAACCAAATTGAAGCAACTGCAAGCACTCCTAACCTTTCATAAAATAAGAACGCCATCGGAAACAAAAGAATTAATGTGATGACATTTTGCCAAATTAGTGCTTTTAACCATCCAAAGGAGTACTGCAAGGCTAAAGGCAAGCTCATCAATCCATTACAGGCTGTTCCTAAAATAAAAAGGCGGAGAATAGGAACTGCTTTTTCTGCTATTTGATGATTACGAATCCAAATAAAAACAAGTTCATTAGCAAAACAAACACATAAAACGGCTAAAGACAAAACCAAAACAGCTACTACTTGAGAAGCGTTTTCATATAATTTATAGAGGTCCACTAGTTTTTTTTGTGCAATCAACTGAGCAAACCTAGGGAATAGAGAACGAAAAAAAGGTTGAATCATTAAGTAAAGTCCATTGGATAGATTATAGGCGAGTATATAGCACCCATATACTTCTAAAGGAGCGTATCTACTTATAAAAAGCTTATCCAAGGAAACAATACATGTACTTGTTAGTGTTAAAAAAAAAGTCTGAGAAATAAAAGGCCATGATTGCTCTAAAAGCTTTCTACAAAAACGCGCTCTAAAAAACCCCCTATTTTGAGGCATGTATTTCCATAACAGAATAGCAAGGGTTAGTGTATGTAAGATGAGAATACTTAAATGCCAAATAAAAAAAGCGCGTAAAGAATGATTAATAAAGGCAAGTACTGCAATGACTCCTATTGATTTAAAAAATGTGAAAAATATTTGGATAGAATTTACGATCAATTGTTTCTGCAAGCCCATCAAACCGTTAGAATACAGAGAATTTGGCCACTGAAAACTCAAGCAGATTCCCATTAAAATAACCGCTTGAGCAACCTCTTGTGAAGAAAGATGCACAGGCTGCACCCAGTTATTGGCGATCGAGCTTGATAAACAACTAATGCTAAGACCCACTAATACGCAAATAAACCAATATACTCCTTCTAAGGATCGCAATAGATCGGCTGCTTCTATTCTTGTATTTTCTACTACTGTAAGCTGAGCCATTTGACGATTAATTGTTGTACCAATTGCTGCTTCAATGGGAACCAGCAGAAAACTTAGTAGAAGATAAAAACCGGTGATCCCATAGGCTTCTATTCCCAGGTATTCCAAGTAAAAAGGCACACAAATCAATAAAATTAGCCCTGAACAAGCTTTATTGCAGAAATTTGCTATTAAATTGATTTTAGAATGATTTTTACTCATGATCTCGATAAAAAAGCTCTCTTTTTCAAATGACGAAGTTGTGAAATAGTCGTCTTCTGAGCAATAGCATTAAGTAATGCTAAAGAAGTAAAAAACAAGACTTTTCCATACATCTGTTCTACAAAATAATAATCACAACATCCAACCCATAAGAACCCTATAAATATACTCAAAAATAACGCTTGTTCTTGAGAAAAAGGTTTTTGAATAGCTTTTTTTAAGATAGAAAGTAAAAAGGCACCAAAGAATATAAATCCGATAATCCCTGTTTCAACAGCAATCAACAAATAAATATTGTGCACTTTTGCACAGAGAAAAAGCCCAAATTGAACGGGATCATTACAGAGTTGAAAATTATTAAACCCTATACCAAACCAAGGATTTGCTTTGATCATTTTTAAAGCTATTTCTTGATAAACAATTCTTTCCCCATCCGCGTATTGTACCATCTGGTTATAGTTTACAATCCCTCCCCTATTAAAAAACTGCTGATAAAAAAGAGCTAAGCAAATAACGCTACTGACAAAAAAAAGTAGCCAAACTTTTTTAATCTCTTTTCTATAAGTAAGATCTTCTATCCAAAAATATTGAATAATCGTCCAAATGATCATCCCTACAACACAAGCAATCATCGCGGCTCTACAAAAAGAAATGCTTAAAGCTAGAAAATGCAGGAAAATAAGCGGCGTTAATACCCATTTAATCCACTTTTCCTGATGGATTACATATAAATAAGATGCATTCAAGAGAGAGAAAAATAAAAATCCTCCGAATACATTAGGGTGAGAAAATAGCCCTGTTGCTCGATAAAGCACATTTAAGGGCAGCTGAAAATGAGAGATTTGATCAAAAATCCAACGCTGTTTTCCTGGGTTGGAAAAACTAAACCAATGTAAAGGAGGCTCTCCTATTTTATGAAACCCTAGAGAGCTTTGAGAAAAATACTGCATACAAGCAATGATACATTGCACGCTTGCCGTAATTACAACTGTCCAAGCAATCCATTTGATGAGTTGACGGGTTCTATTTTGAGCTACGATATATTCAATAGCACAAAAAAGCAAAATCATCGTTGAGAACTGTACAAGACGAATATACTGCAACAAGTAACACCGTGCGGAAGAGAAAACAATCGAGAAAAAAGCCGTTAAACAAAATAAAACCAACCATCGAACAGGTGTCGTAAGTAATCTGCCGCCCAAGGTTTTTGGCGCTTGTAAAAGAACAAGTAGCACAAGTACAAAAATCACTAAGTCACCTGGAAAAAATTCAATATGACGATAAAAAAAATCGGGTAAAACCAGATCAGCAGGGATCATTCGATCAGAAAACGCACTTAAAAAAGCGCGGAATCTTTTTTGAAAAGGAAGAAGCAAAAATAAAAGAATCAACACAGCATTAGAGAATAAATAGAGCAATCTCTGGATCCAAAAATAAAATGGTTTTTGAATAAGCATATTTTTTATATGTCCTAGACAGAACTTGAGTTGACAGACAGCACTTCATTGACAGTGTCAATTTGGTGTAATGTGTCTAGCTTTTTCATTTGTGCTAGATGCTTTGCATCCTGAAATGTTTGCCATGGTGTCTTCCCATAACAATATTTCCCAGAATGGACTCGCTCTTCATTG
>NZ_JAAVTY010000134.1:0-3430 GCF_018642185.1 Candidatus Rhabdochlamydia sp. W815
TATCGAAAAATATTGGGCCAATATGAAAACGAAAATCCGAGAACTTTTACCTACTGTAGCTAATTTATCCGAAGCCTTAGATCAAGCTGTTTTATCAATGTCGATTTAAATAACTATATGGGTAACATACGCCACTGGCAACCACTTTTTAAAATGTACAAAATTCCACAAAAAATATCATATAGATCAACTATTCGTGGATGTGTTTTTTTGCGTGTAGACTCAAGTATTAGATGGATTTTGCTAAATTGGTTACGAGAAATATCGCTTGGACAAGAGCGGGTCATAACTACCTCCAAAGGTTTTATGAAAACTATCATTATGCCTTATTGAAAAGATTTTAAACAGGATCTTAGATACTACTTCCAAGGATATGGAAAGGGTGGAAACTTATACTAAATAACAGACCTAGAAAGGCTCTCAACTTCGAAACTCCACTAGAAGTGTTTAGGAGATTATCTACAAACATGCTATGCTCGGGTGCACAATAGATGTTTTTTCAAGTATTTGTATGTTCTTTTTTGTGCACTTCGCGGTTGAAAGGGCCAGGTATTTAAGAAGTAGAGATTTCTGCAGCATTAAGAGAGATCATAGAACCAGAAGGGAGTTGCAAGTTCAGCGTGCCATCAGGGTTTATGGAATGACAGATTCCTTGTATTTTTTGATTCCTTAATTGGCAGACAATCTCTTTACCTTGAAAAGCGAGCAGTTTTTGGTAAATGGGTTGAAAATGAGTAAATCCAGAAGAAGAAAGTAGTCTGAGATAGTTATAAAATGTATATAAAATAGGATTTAAAATACTACTTAGTCCCCATGTTTTTTTACTAAAGAGCATTAAAGAGGTAGCTTTTTGATCTACATTTTTCAAATGCTCTTTGTTCATGTTTACATTAAGGCCCATTCCAAGTACAATTTCCAGCTTTTCAGAACGAAGGATCTCTACTAAAATGCCTGCTATTTTTTTTCCCCCGAGCAAGAGGTCATTTGGCCATTTAAGTTGTAGAGGGAATTCTTTGCTTTCTAAAACATGGTTGCAAGCTAATGCTAAAATTTGCCCTAGATTTATAAGATAAGAGTAATCTAAAGGAAGTGTAAAAAATAAGGTTGCATAGATATTTCCAGGAGGAGAAATCCAGTCGCGTTTAAATCTGCCGTACCCTTTCGTCTGTTGATTAGCGGTAATGACAGTTATGTGATTCTGATTTAAAAGAGCCGTATTTTTTTTAGTCCAGCTGCTTGTAGAATCAATTGTTGCAAAATGGATATAGTCAAATTTTGGCTTAACAGATAGATCCATGGGAGTTATCCTAGACAAAAATTAGATCAAGTACGTAATTTGTGTCCAATAGGTATATTTAAAGAAGCTAATTATGTGGGATCATCGGTATTTAAGTCGCCTTGATTTTAGAATGATTCCCATTATATTGGTTTTAATGGTAATTAGCGTTCTGGTTATTGCTTCTATGACCGGTGCTAATTTTGATGAAGAAGAGACTACTGTATTTACCATACGGGTCATGAAGCAAATACGATTTTTTATTATCGGCTGGATTGTCTATTTTATAATTGCTGCATTAGACTATCGTAAATTTAAGGAATGGGTATGGCTTTTTTATTTAGCAATACTCATCCTACTGATAGGACTTTTTTTTATTCCTAAGATACATAATGTGCAAAGATGGTATAGAATTCCCGGTATTCCTTTTGATGTACAGCCATCTGAAGGAGCAAAATTGGTGGTGATAATGGCTTTGAGTTTATATTTGGAGAATCATAAGAGGCATATCCAATATATATGTATTCCTTACCAAGCTTTATTAATTGTCCTTGTTCCTTTTTTTTTGATTTTAAAACAACCCGATTTAGGCACAGCTCTTGTTTTATATCCTATTGCAATTATTTTATTTTATTTAGGAGGAGTGCGAAAAAAAGTGATTAAAGTTATGTCTTATTTGGCATTATTTGCTTTGGGTTGTGTGAGTTTGGTTTTTTTTAATATTTTATCCCATGAGCAGATCCGTCCTTATGCAACTAAGGTTTTAAAGGAATATCAATATGAAAGACTTAATCCAAATACCTATCATCAGAGAGCTTCTCAAACAGCAACTGCATTAGGATCTTGGACTGGTAGTGGTTGGCGTAATAGCGATTTTTCTGGCAAACAGTGGCTACCCGCTGCTCATACAGATTCTGTATTTGCTGCTTTTTCTGAAGAATTTGGTGTAATAGGAGTATTTTTCTTGCTGCTCTTTTTTTCTGGATTGATCTATTTTGGATTTCAGGTAACTGCAATAGCAAATGATGATTTTGGACGCTTGCTATCTGCAGGAATTACAGCTTATTTAGCTATACATATGATTATTAATATGGGGATGATGTGTGGCTTTTTACCTATTACCGGAGTGCCTTTGCTATTGATTACTTACGGTGGATCATCGGTAATTTCGACAATGGCAGCTTTAGGAATCTTACAAAGTATTTATAGCAGAAGGTTTATGTTTTAATGAATCAACATTCATTTCTTTTTAATGCAGGTATTTGGTTAGGGCAAGGAACGATTCAACTAAATATGGTGGCAGAAGAACTTGCTTTTTTTACCCGTTGGAATATAGAAAATAAAGATAACTCAAATAAGATTGCTTGCGAACAAGAAATACAAATCAAGGGTTTTACCGATATGATGCGTAATCAATTTTGTATTTCTAATATGGAACACGGAGAATTTATCATCGGTTTAGAAAATCAAGCAGTAGGTAAAATTCAAGGTAAGGGTTTAATCAATGATAAAATCATTGCTTGGGAATTTCGAGTCAATGAAATCGGCTTTGAGGGCTTTGAGGTTTATGAAAAACAAGAAAACCGGAGTTATTTACTGCGAGCAGAATATGCAACAGCAGATCAATTTCGTACTATTATTCAAGGATGTGTATGGCAAAAAGTCAATTAGTAGCTATTACTTATATAGCATTATTAACAGGATGCTGTTCTTCTTATTTTGCAATGACGGATAGAAGTTTTTGTAAAATTGAAGTGGGTATTTCTATTCATGAAATACAGTGTCAGGTAGGAAATCCTTACGCGGTTTGCCTACGCGAAGATGGAGCAGAGGAATATCAATATATAGAGAGGATTGACTTAGGCAATGGCCTTGTTATGGAAAAGCATTATTTTTTACTTGTAAAAGATGACAGGGTAATTAGCAAGCGTCTGGTACGTAGAGTCCCTCCTTCTTAGAGCCTGTTTAAACTCTTTTCAAAAGTAGAGCAATAAAAGCAAGAACCACCATATTCAGGCTTGTATGTAGTTTTCTTTCGCAATTTTTCCATAGCCGGCGACATTTTTCTATCCACGCAAAAGAACGCTCTACAACCCATCTTTTGGGAATAACTGTAAAAGTATGAAGTGTATTTCTTTTGGCTATTTCTACTAT
>NZ_JAAVTY010000135.1:0-3193 GCF_018642185.1 Candidatus Rhabdochlamydia sp. W815
TATGGAAAAATTGAGAAAGAAAACTACATACAAGCCTGAATATGGTGGTTCTAGCTTTTATTGATCTACTTTTGAAAAGATTTTAAACAGGATCTTAAGGGAAAAGACGGTATACAATCGATATTACGAAACGTCGGTGACTTTTTTTCAGGTAATTAGAGGATTCTTCTTAGAAGAGATACCGAAAATAACAGATGTTTTGAAATGTAGGATTAACGACAAGTTTCAAGTCGTTGACTTGAACCCCATTAAGCTAGCCGTTTGAATCGGCACTACTATATACTAGTTTGATTTTAAATTAAGAATTGCATAACTAGGTTTTTTTGAAAAAACTGCTCTATTTTGTAAGAAGATGTTATCTTTTGTGTAAAAATGTTTATGTGCTTAAACTCTTAATTTGAATGCAAACGAGTATAACACGAAATACACTCTTGGCATTAGCTATGCCTGTTTCATATTTTTTTTGAAACTCTTGACTCTACTTTCAGTCATGCGGTTTTCTCTTATAACGGAGTAAACTTTCATTTTCAGTAAGTTTGCTTTTAAGATCAGCTAATCCGAATGATATATGCTTTTAGGTCCAAATTCAGAGGTTTTTTGTTTATGACGATTGTTCCAGCTGTAGAAAAAAGACTTTTCAAACACTAAATTCAAGGATTCTCTGTCTTTAGCTGCTCATTACAAGGTTCAAAAAAACTTATATTCACATTAACCAGAAATTTTCTTTGCCATTTTTCTAAAGATAAAAAAGTGAAAAGGAGCTAATGCATACCAATAAACTCTTCCTAGTACCCCTTTAGGTCGAAAGGTAGCCGTTTGGATTAAGAAATCTTTGTTTTCTTTATTTTCTATTTTGAATTGCAGCCAAGCTTCACCGGGAAGTTTCATGCCGGCGTATAAAATGAGATTAGCATTTTTTTTATCAGCACGTAAGACTCGCCAAAAATCAATAGCATCGCCCACTTGGATTTCTGAGGGGTGTCTTCTGCCGCGGTTTAATCCTACTCCTCCAATGAGACGATCCATCAATCCTCTTATTTTCCAGCACCAGTTAAGAGCATACCAGTTTGTATTTCCTCCAATACACCATATCCTTTCGATTACGGTGTTTTTAGAGTTGTGAAGAGGAACTATTTGTTTATTGATAAGACATCCTTCTATGGGGACTTGGACATATGTTTCGATATTAAGATTTGAGCTGTTAGGTTCCCAGGCATCCATCCAAGTAGAGAGCACTTCATTTTGTGTAATCTTTTTAAAAACCAATTCTAGTGCTTCTTGAAAGTTCAAGCAGTGATGGGGGAGGATTTGATGGATTTCGTTTTTTTGACAAATAGAGCTAATTCTCATGCTTTCTACTAAGTAAGAGCATAAAGAAAACCGTACGGAAGTAATAAATACAAGCCAGTAACTAGATAAACGAGGGGAGAGAACAGGAACATTAATTACCTGTCTTTTTAGTTTCCTAAACTTTGCATATTCTAGAATCAAGTCTTTAAACCGTAAAACATCAGGACCTCCAATATCAAAGATTTTGTGATAGCAATCTTCTTTTAGCATCACTTGTGTGAGGTAGAATAAGATATCCCGAATAGCGATTGGTTGACAGAGGGTATTGACCCACTTAGGGGCAATCATAAAGGGAAGTTTTTCGGTTAAATCGCGGATAATTTCAAAAGATGCACTGCCACTTCCAATGATAATGCTCGCTCGTAAGATAGTAGTGGGAATTGCGCTTCTTCTGAGAACTTCTTCAACTAGTAAACGCGATTTTAGATGAGGGGATAATTTCTTTTCATCATTTATGATCCCTCCTAAGTAGATGATTTGTTGGACATGAGTTTCTTTTATTCCTTTAACAAATTGATTAGCTACTTCTAGCTCAACAGTTATCAAGTTACTCATAATATCTGTCATAGAATGCACGAGATAATAAGCTACATCAATAGCTGTAGGCAGTTGAGATAATGTATCAGGGTTTTTTAGATCCCCCCATATATAATGCAGATTTGGTCGATTTTCGGAAAAAACAGATACGCCTTTAATGCGACATAAGGCATATACCTCATGTCCTTGGTCTAAAAGAGTATGGATCAAACGTTTTCCTACAAATCCAGTAGAACCAGTGATAAAGACTTTAGCCATAGATCAATAACTTGTTGGATCGAGTTTTACTTTGCCTTTAAAAACCTTATACACGTAGCTGACATAAAAGATGGATAGGGGAGCGCCTGCTAAGGCAACAATAAAAATCACCGATAAAGTAATAGGCGAAGAAGAACTATTAAAAATGGATAGGCTTAAATTCTTAGGATCTTTGCTGGAGATGATTAAATCGGGATAAGTTCCTATTGCGTAAAGCAACATTAAACTTAAAATAGCAATACAAGACCCAATAAAAGCCCAACCAAAGCGTTCTTTATATAATTGATAAGGGATGGAAAAAATGCCAAATAAACTAATGATTACAAAAATAACAAGACTTGGATGTTTAAAAATCCTATCCATCATAAAAGGAAAATATTCATACGTTGCTAACGTTGTCACCAGCCAAAGAGTTAGAAAGGTAATCACGAGTGGGTAAATTAATTTTACTAAATGTTTTTGGATATCACCCTCTGTTTTGATCAAGAGATATAAACATCCGTGAAGCGTAAAAAAGATCAATGTAAAACACGCTATTAAAAATGCGTAAGGGTTCATGAAGTGTAGTTGATCCCATAAAATGATGCCTGTGTGATTGAGTGGCATGCCTTGGATTAAATTACCTAAAATTAAACCAAGATCTATGGAGATGAATAAGCTAGCTAAAAAAAATAATACATCCCAAGTTCTACGCCAGAGAGAGGATTCTTTTTTACTACGAAATTCCATAGTAGCTGACCTAAACATAAAACCAAAGACCAAAAGCATCATCGGTATATACTAGTGCCGATTCAAACGGCTAGCTTAATGGGATTTAAGTCAACGACTTGAAACTTGTCGTTTATCCTACATTTCAAAATATCTGTTATTTTCGGTATCTCTTCTAAGAAGAATCCTCTAATTGCCTGAAAAAAAGTCACCGACGTTTCGTAATATCGATTGTATACCTTCTTTTCCTTTAAGATCTTCCACAAGCGTTCAATAGGATTCAAATTCGGCGAATAAGGAGGGAGATAGTGCACTTTAATCCTAGAAGACATCAGAAACT
>NZ_JAAVTY010000136.1:0-3176 GCF_018642185.1 Candidatus Rhabdochlamydia sp. W815
TGCAGGAGATATTAGGATGTATAGTAGAAATAGCCAAAAGAAATACACTTCATACTTTTACAGTTATTCCCAAAAGATGGGTTGTAGAGCGTTCTTTTGCGTGGATAGAAAAATGTCGCAGGCTATGGAAAAATTGCGAAAAAAAACTACATACAAGCCTGAATATGGTGGTTCTTGCTTTTATTGCTCTACTTTTGAAAAGATTTTAAACAGGCTCTAAGACCTTTAATAATTTAATAAGGAAAGATCTGGTTTAACCGATAAACCAGAATATACCTTTGCTTGCAAAATTTCTTCAATAGCTTGCAATGTTGATCCTATTGCAGAAGGACAAGAAGTACAAGCCCCTTGATAAGCAATAATCACTTGATTATCCAAACTGAGTTCCTTAATCTCAATTCCACCTGCGTCTAATTCTATGTAAGGGCGAATATCATTTGCAATTACCATTTCTAATATAGCTATTTTTTGCTCATGACTAAGCTCTTTCCATCCAGGGTATTCCTCTTGATTATGTAAAAGGGAAGTCAAAGGGGTTGGTACATAATTATCTGGAAGAACAATATCTCTACAAGACTGTACTGCATCTGCAATTGCATCAATGACAAACTTTAAATAAGAAAAAGCAGATTCAGGAAAAGCAGGAATCTGACTCTTATCGCGTACTTGCTTATCAATTAAATCCGCGTTTAAAAGAGCTGCCTGATCGTAATTTTTGCGCATTAAAACTTCACAGGCAGCTTCTAGAGCACCAATTAAGCAAGAAGGACCAAACATCTGAAATTTTGCATCAGCAATAACACCATCGCTCTCATCTACAAGCAAGTAAATTTTAATCCACTGTCCTAGTTGATAATTACCCTGTGTTCCGACAGCTAATCTCATCCCTTTAGATTGTGCTTCTACAAGAGAAAATGCGCCTACATGCAAAGGCTTTTCAATTTTTTGCGCAAGACGTTTACTATATTGCATCCAGAGATGACTTTCTATCATAAGGCATCTCCTAAAAGAGTCATTTTTTTTAATTGCCTTACACAGTCTACAATGATACAAACAGCTACTTGTATTTGCTCTTCTGTTGTTTCATAAGAAAGGCTAAAGCTGATTGCCGTATAAGCTGAATCAGGTGCAATATGACATTTAATCAGTATTTGAGAAAGCGATTGATACTGCCCGGATCCTATAGAAGCAAATATCCCTTTACGGTTTAGCAAATACAAAAGCGCTTCTGCATGGATGGCTGGAAAGGCAATAACAGAGCAATTAGGTAGTCGCTCTACATGGGTAAAGAGAATTTTGGCATCGCTGATTTGCAGAGAGATCTTTTCTTCAAATTCATCGCGCAGTCTTGCGGTTTCTAAGCAAATAGATTCAAAAAGAGCAATATTTTCTTCAACAGCCGCTACTAAACAAGCTAAGGAAGCGGGCATTGGTTGCTGTGAGCAGGAAAATAAAGCATGCTCTTTAACAATCATGACAGAAGTTCCTCGAGGTGCCTGGATCAAAGATCCTTCTAAAGTCAAAAAATCAATAGGAAGATCGCGCAAACAAAGATGAACCTTCCCTAATACAGAGCTTGCATCCACATGCAAAAGAATGCCTCTTTCTTTACACAGCTCCGCTAAATCAGCCACTGGGTGGATGACACCAGTCATAGAATTTGCCCAGGATAAACTTAAAATAGAAACTTTAGGAAGTAAAGCTTTATCTAATATCTCTTGAGTGATTTGTCCTTGCTCATTGACCTCAATTTGTCTACATATACACCCTATATTTTCTAACTCCCGCCAAATTTCTAAAGACCCCCTATCTTCTATATTAGTCGTTAAAATTTGGTTTTTACCGGTCTGATAAACCGTATTTCGGTAATGAGAAAATGCCAAATGAGATAGCGCTTCTAGACGGTTTTGAAAACAAAAAATGCGGTCTTGGGGGTTTAATCCTAATAAATCAGCAAAACGTTTAGTATTCTTCTTCATAGAAACTACCATCTGCTGTCCCATGAAATGAGGTGCCAAAGGGTCTCCCCAATCATTTTTAAAAAATACGAGCATTCTTTCAATAGCGGATAGAGAAGGCTTTGTAGCGCTATGATGATCAAGATATATCATTTTTTTCCCAAGTATTATGCATAAAAGTATAAAAGAGAGGTTCCCCTGTAGCAAGCTCCAATTCCACTACCTGCTCTTTAGACAAATGATCTAGATACATCACAATCGAACGTAAAGAATTTCCATGAGCTGCAATTAAAACGTTTTTCCCTTGTTCCAAGATAGGTAACATGTGTTTTTTAAAATAAGGTATTGTGCGCTCAGCTGTCATAGCTAAACTCTCCCCTTCTGGAGGGGGAATATCAAAACTTCTGCGCCATTTTTGTACTTGTTCTTTTCCAAACTGCTCAATCGTTTTTTGCTTATTTAAGCCCTGTAAGTCTCCGTACATTCTCTCATTTAATTGCCACGCCTTTACAACGGGTATACAATGCTTTTTTACATTTTCATCGTGGATTTGAGACCATTCTTCCGGTTTATTTTTTTCTGGCTCTATAAAATAAGGAACTTTACCCGATTGATGATACGCCATCGAAATCGTCGCAGTCATTTGTGCCCTAAACAACGTAGAAGTAAAAATATAATCGATAGGAATATGAGCAATTTTTTTACCAGCTTCAATTGCCTCTTCAATTCCCTTCTGGCTTAAAGGAATATCCACCCATCCAGTAAATAAATTGTGCTTATTCCATTCCGATTGTCCATGACGCATCATGATTAAAGTAGCTTTTTTTGACATATATCTTCCTTTTAAAGTATCTCTATTAGAATCATATTAGCAAAAACTAGAAAAAATCAAAAAACGAAACAAAAATTTAAATGGGAAGAAAAAGAACACCGACTCATTCTGGAGAGATCCTTGATAAACTTTACATTCAACCTCTTAGATGTTTAGTCCCAAAGTGGGATGGAGTGGATTAATTCTAAAACTTTTTGGTTTTTTTTGCCAACTTTTGATAATATACATGCCATAATTGCACACAAAGAAGGGGTTGCTCCTTAAACGGAGTAGGTTAAACTCTCCAATGATAAGGTAGTTGAGGAAGTAGAAAAACTGGATAAAGAAATGCTTAAGCTGGTCAGTCAAGATAAAGAAGTACAACGGCTTATGACAATCCCTGGCGT
>NZ_JAAVTY010000137.1:0-3141 GCF_018642185.1 Candidatus Rhabdochlamydia sp. W815
AGAAATATCGCTTGGATAAGAGCGGGTCATAACTACCTCCAAAGGTTTTATGAAAACTATCATTATACCTTAATGAGAAGATTTTAAACAGGCTCTAAGTACATAAGGCAAGATCCCTCGCTGCAAATAATAATCCACCTCAACTACAGAATCGATTCTAACCAATAAAGATGTTTCTTGAGTGGAGCCATCTTCTCGATAAATCTTTAAAATAACCTTTTGATGTGGTTTACATTCCTTTTCTAAACCCATTAGGTCAAATGTTTCCGTACCATTAATCTGAAGGCTTTCCCAACTAGCATTTTCTTGAAACTGCAAAGGAAGCACTCCCATACCCACTAAGTTACTGCGATGTATGCGCTCAAAACTACGTGCTACCACAGCACGCACACCAAGCAATGCTGTTCCTTTGGCTGCCCAGTCACGGGAACTACCCATCCCATAATCACTGCCAGCAAAAACGATTAAAGGGACTTTACGCTCCGCATATTTCTGACACGCTTCAAATATCTGCATTTCTTTTCCCTCGGGCATGAGCTTGGTAAAACCACCCTCTTTTCCTTTGAGCATCTGATTACGAATACGTAGATTAGCAAATGTACCTCTCATCATAATATGGTGGTTTCCTCTTCTACTACCATAGCTATTAAAATCTGTTTCATTAACACCATGCTCAATCAAATACTTACCAGCAGCAGAATTTGCTCTAAAAGCGCCAGCTGGAGAGATATGATCTGTAGTAATAGAATCACCAAACAAAGCAAGTGGTCTCATACCGGTAAGCTTTGGTCGAATAGGTAACTTTTTAGAAAAATGTTCAAAAAAAGGAGGACACTGGATATAGGTGCTTTTTTTATCCCATGCATATTGAGACCCAGTCTTTTTTTCTATTTTTTTCCAAAGAGGATTCTCCTCTAAAATATGTTCATAGCGCTTTTTAAACATCTCAGGCTGCATTGCTTGAAAAATGGTCTCTTTGATCTCTTTTGCAGAAGGCCAAATATCGACTAAAAAAACAGGATTCCCCACTAAATCATAGCCCAATGGATCTTTCTCAAAATCAATATCCATATTCCCTGCTAGAGCATAGGCTACTACAAGGGGAGGTGACATCAAAAAATTAGCCTTAACAGATCCATGAATCCGTGCTTCAAAATTACGATTACCGCTTAATACACTAGCTACTATTAAATCGTATTGCTTAATCGCATTTTCAATCTTTTCATCTAAGGGACCGCTATTACCAATGCAGGTTGTGCACCCATAAGCAACTAAATTAAAACCCAACACATCTAAATACTTTTGTAACCCAGCTTTTTGTAAATAATCGGTAACTACACGTGATCCAGGAGCCAAACTTGTCTTAATAGAACGATTGACCTGCAGTCCCTTTTCTACTGCTTTTTTAGCTATTAGTCCGGCTCCAATCATTACAGAAGGATTACTAGTGTTTGTACAACTAGTAATAGCAGCAATCACTACTGATCCATGTTTTAGATGAATATCTCGCGAAGAATGCTGCGTATAGCCTGGATTAATGACACTATAATTTAAAGGACGATTAGTCACCATCTCGGTTTCGCTCCAAGTAGTAGTATTCTCTTTGACTAGACAAGGAGTTCCTCCCATGATATGCGGTTCATGTAGATGGAAATTTCCATCAGAATGAGTTGCAATACAGGTCTTTTTATCTTCTTCTTTTTTACCATAACCCCCTTTTGAGATAGGAGCTAAGAACAAGTGATTAAATCGCTTTTTTACTTGCTCTAAATCAATCCGATCCTGAGGACGCTTAGGACCTGCAACACAGGGTTTAATACTGAATAAATCCAACTGAATGACACGTGTATAATCAATTTGATTGGAAAGAGGCATTCCATACATTTCTTGCGCTTGTAGATATTGTTTAACTCTTTCTATCTCCTCTTTAGTGCGCCCTGTCATTTGTAGATAGCTCATTGTTTGGTCATCGGTTGGAAAAAAACCGATGGTCGCTCCATATTCAGGTGCCATATTTCCAATTGTAGCACGATCTGCAAGAGTTAAGGTAGCAGCTCCTTCCCCAAAAAATTCAATAAACTTACCTACTACTTTTTCACTGCGTAACAGCTCTGTAATCCTCAAAGTCAAATCAGTTGCCGTTACTCTATCTAATAATTTGCCCGATAAATACACTCCGATTACCTCAGGAGCTTGCAAAAAATAAGGCTGTCCTAACATAGCAGCTTCTGCTTCAATCCCCCCCACACCCCAACCAAGCACCCCTAGTCCATTCACCATTGTAGTATGTGAATCAGTTCCTACAACAGTATCAAAATATAATAGCTTATCTTTCTCTGTTACAAGGCTAGCTAGATGTTCTAAATTAATTTGATGGACAATACCAATTCCAGGAGGAATGATTTTAACCGTTTTAAAAGCCTGCTCTCCCCAGTTCAAAAATTCATATCTTTCTCGATTGCGTTGAAATTCAATTTCCAAATTGAATAAAAACGCATCTGGTGTTCCTGATCTGTCTACTTGTACAGAATGATCTATTACTAACTCCACTGGGACAATAGGTTCGATTTTTTTAGGATCTAATCCTTGTTTAGCCATTGCATCGCGCATAGCAGCTAAGTCAACAAGCAAAGGAACACCGGTAAAATCCTGTAACAAAACACGTGCTACTATAAAAGGAATATCGTATTCCAAGGGTTCCTTATTCCAATGCGCCAAATGCTCAACATCTTCTTTTCTAATACGCTTACCATCACAATTGCGTAAGATAGATTCTAACATAATCCGAATACAGATCGGTAGCCTGGATAAATCAATCCCTAACTGTTTTGCTAATTTAGGCAAAGAGTAATACTTGTATTCTGTACCATCTAAAGATGTGAGTGTATTAAAAAAAGAGTTCTGCATATATTTCTCCGCATCGATGTTAGTTTTTCTTTTTAAGAGCCTGTTTAAAATCTTTTCAAAAGTAGAGCAATAAAAGCAAGAACCACCATATTCAGGCTTGTATGTAGTTTTCTTTCGCAATTTTTCCATAGCCTGCGACATTTTTCTATCCACGCAAAAGAACGCTCTACAACCCATCTTTTGGGAATAACTGTAAAAGTATGAAGTGTATTTCTTTTAGCTATTTCTACTATA
>NZ_JAAVTY010000138.1:0-3062 GCF_018642185.1 Candidatus Rhabdochlamydia sp. W815
TTACGAGAAATATCGCTTGGATAAGAGCGGGTCATAATTACCTCCAAAGGTTTTATGAAAACTATCATTATACCTTACTGAAAAGATTTTAAACAGGCTCTAAGACATCTTAGGAGAAATTTATCTTGATTTTGACAAGCATAGCACTTAAGCTGCCCACTTTTAATCCATTTTGTGACTTGTCTTTTAAAACAGTCTTGTTGTACTGCTGGTTTAAAATAGATATACATAGGTTATAATGACAAAAGCATTAATTATTGTAGAATCTCCGGCTAAAATTAAAACACTAAGAAAGCTCTTAGGATCAAATTACCTATTCGAATCCTCATTAGGACATATACGCGATTTGCCACAAAAAGGTTTTGGAATTGATGTCGAGAATGACTTTGAGCCACAATACACCATTATGTCCGATAAAAAGGATGTAATTGATCGTTTAAAAAAAGCGGCAAAACAGGTAAGCATTGTTTACTTATCTCCAGACCCTGACAGAGAAGGAGAAGCAATTGCATGGCATATTGCTTCGATTCTCCCTAAAGGGACTAAATTTAAACGAGTCACTTTTAATGCGATTACTAAAGAAGCGGTATCAGAGGCACTAAAGAACCCCCGTCAAATTGACCAAGGTCTGGTAGATGCACAACAAGCGCGTAGATTGCTCGATCGAATTGTAGGATATAAGATTTCGCCTATTCTCATGCGCCGAGTACAAGGCGCGCGAGATGGAGGACTTTCCGCAGGTCGTGTTCAATCAGTTGCATTAAAGCTAGTCGTTGATAGGGAAAAAGAAATTGAAGTTTTTCTTCCTGTTGAATATTGGAATATTCAATCCATTTTGCAAACAGATAAAAATAGTACACCGATTTATGCTTGCCTTTATGCAATCGATGGAAAAAAAGTAGAAAAAGAAGCGGTCCCCGGTAAAGATTATATCCTTATTAATAAGGAAGAAGCGGCTCATAAAGTTGTAGCACAGCTACAAAATTCTTCCTATAAAGTACAATCTGTTGAAAGAAAAGAAAAAAAACGCAATTCAGTACCTCCTTTTATTACCTCCACTTTACAACAAGAAGCAAGTCGACACTTTGGATTTTCCGCATCGCGCACTATGAATATTTCGCAAGGCCTGTATGAAGGAATTGACCTTGGCAATACAGGAGCTGAAGGGTTAATTACCTATATGCGTACCGATTCTGTTCGTATTGCTCCAGAAGCAATTGACTTAGCCCGCAAGTATATTACAAAAGTATATGGTAAAGAATTTCTCCCCTCTCAAGGCAAACAGTACTCTAGTAAAAAAAATGCCCAAGACGCTCACGAAGCTATAAGACCTACTAGCTTACAATATAGCCCAGAGGAAATTAAAAGCTATCTGACAACTGATCAATATAAATTATACCTACTGATTTGGCGTCGGTTTTTAGCTTCTCAAATGAATCCAGCCATCTATGATACGGTTTCCTGCGACATCATAACCAATCAAAACATGTTGCTGCGCGCTACGGGCTCTACTCTTAAATTTTCTGGATTTTTAGTCGTGTATGAAGAAAAAAAAGATGTTCCTGAAAAAGAAGAGCAGCAAGAAGATGAAAAAATGCTCCCTTCTTTGGTTGAAGGTCAACCCTTACTTCTCCTTGATGTGGATGCACAGCAAGCTTTTACCCGTCCTCCTCCTCGCTTCACAGAAGCCTCTCTTGTTAAAGAATTAGAAAAATCAGGAATTGGTCGCCCTTCCACATATGCAACCATCATGAATAAGATTCAAAGTAGGGATTATACGGTTAAAGAAAAAGGTTCTCTTAAACCAACAGAGCTGGGAAGAGTCATTGCACAAATGTTAGAAGAAAATTTTAAAATGATCATGGATGTAGGTTTTACTTCTGCAATGGAAGATGAATTAGAGGAAATTGCCTATAATCATAAAAACTGGAAAGTATTACTTCATGATTTTTGGAAAAGATTTATTCCTTTTGTAGTAGCTGCTGAAAAAGAAGCCTTTGTTCCACGAGTAGCTACAGATATTGATTGTCCTAATTGTGGTCATAAATTAGAAAAAATCTGGGCACGCAATAAATACTTTTATGGTTGTTCTAGCTATCCTACTTGCGACTTTACTACCCCTTTAGAAGCCTTAAATTTCAATAAAGAAGATTACGACCCTAACTTTAATTGGGATCAACTCTGTTCTAAATGTGGTAGCGCCATGAAAATTCGCTATGGTCGATTTGGTACTTTTCTAGGCTGTTCACGATACCCAGAATGTAAGGGAATTGTGAATATCCCTAAAAAAGATGAAATTTCAGCACAAGATCTCCCTACATGTCCTGCTTTAGGATGTGATGGGAAAATGGTGCAACGCCGTTCTCGTTTTGGTAAACCCTTTTTTTCCTGTTCTAACTATCCAGATTGCGATATAATCATCAATAATCTTGATCAACTCACTGAAAAATATGTGAATCATCCTAAAACTCCCTATGTTTCTAAAAAACCAAAAAAAGGAAAAAAAAGCCCTTCTAAAATAAAAAAAACAGATAAAAAGCCCATAAAAAATGCACATTTATATACCCTATCTTCTGAACTGCAAGCCATTGTTAAAGAAGAAAAGCTATCTCGCCCGGAAGTGGTAAAAAAAATGTGGGAGTATATCAAAAAACATAACTGCCAAGACCAAAAAAATAAGCGCCTGATTATTCCAGATACCAAATTAGCTAAAGTCTTTGGCTCAAAAGAGCCAATTGACATGCTCAAACTAGCAGGTCTTTTGACTCCGCATTTGCAATGATTTTTAAACAATAGCCTACAAAAATGCCAGTATGAGTCCAAATGTAGCTACAAAAAATTCCCTGAATAAACTGCAGGCAAATGAACATTACAATCACAGAGAGTAAAAGAGCTAAAATTGTCTTTTTTTCTTTCAAAGAGATCAAAGGGTTTTTAAAAAGATTGCGTACTATTTGATGAACCTATCTTGAATTAAATTTACTGTTTTAAAGATACTTGCCGACTTAAGAAATTCATCCAATATCCCAGTAGTCCAAACATTAATAGTCCGTTCCAATATA
>NZ_JAAVTY010000139.1:0-3048 GCF_018642185.1 Candidatus Rhabdochlamydia sp. W815
TTTTCAAATTTCATCATGCCCTTACGTATTTTTAAGGGCATTATTTTATACAAGGGCTTTTTTATTTCCTAGTTTTGAAAGAGCTCTATTGATCACATCTTAAGTATTGCCTTTTCTTTGTAAAGACTTTGAGTCATTACGGAAAAATTCATTTCTCCTGTTATTTCGAAGTCTTATTTCCGGAGGTTTTTCCATAAACTGATTACCTTTTCGATCTCTTATCGCTTTCAAACGATTGCAACCACCTTTTCCCTTTCCACCTTTCTGCTTAGACATATAGGCTAAACATGCGGATGCTAATCCAAACGTTATTACAGATCCATATGTAATTTTTCTAACCGCTTCTCTTCCTTTCTCCGGAGTCCATTTTTCCTCTAGATATTTTGTAGTCTGATTTAATAAAGGATCCAAACTTATCGATTGTATATTGACAGTTGCCAGCATCTGTAGTTCTACTGTTGTTGATTTACGTGTATTTTCTGGAAGGGTCCAACGGGTCATTAGATAAGTGTGATAATCACGCTCCAAAGAATTAAGCTTTTCAAGCTCTTTTTTCAGCAGGTCTTCCTTTTCATTTTTTGTATAAATCAATATTTTATTAAGAGTTGGTTTTTGTTTAGTTAAAAGATACTCTACAAAAGAATAAGAGATCTGATAGTTTTGTCTAGTTGCTTCTATAATATCTTTTATACGAACGAGTCCCTTCTCTATTAGGGTTCTTTTAACACTTTCCGCCAAAAAATTCTTGGGAATTAATACATACGAAAGACCTTCATTCAACCAGTCAAGTCTCCCATATTTTCCAAATTTATCCATTGGATGATTCACTTTAAGACCAGCATGCAAATGAAGCAAGATATGGTTAAATTCATGCTCTAAATTCCAAAGTTCATTGTTTTTTACATAGATAGCAGCGGTTGGAATGCATAAGGGCCCCACGTAAGAACATTCGGTTACACCTCCGTTTCCTGTAGATTTTTCAAGCAAAACATAATTAAAAATCTCATATAAACGATTACTACTTGCAACATATAAATTGCATTTAATCTCTTGAGAATTGATATCTAATACGGATCCAAACTCTTTTATAAAATGAGAGTAAGTATCTTGGAGCTTGCCGTGAATCTGTTTCATTAGATCATGGTTCCAATCTACAGCAGAGGTGACATTAACCTTTATAGGTTTTATAGAGATCTCTTTTTGATAGGGATATATATCTTTAACGGTGGTTTTTTTGCAAAATGGAAATAAAGACACAAGATTTTTTTCTCTAATCGATTTGATTATTAAATAAGATAATTGTTTTACAATTCTTTCCTCTTTGGACGTTAATCCTTTAAAAAGGCTGTCAAAACCTTGTTTTAGTTTATCAACAATCTCATCTTTGAATGCGGTGTCTTTAGTGGCGTGTAGTATGTCTTCAAAAGACATCAAAGCGTTTCTGATAAAATAATATTCGCTTTTTTCTTTTGATTCTTTACATAAGTTAAAAGTTTTTTCTATTACCGCAAACAAGTCCTGTTTGACTATACACCCGTCATCTAAACATTTTTCAATAAATTGATATTTAAATAACGCATTAGCATATTTGTACACAATATTTTGTATCTCTTCGTTAGAACTCGACAGGATTTCCTTTAATTTGATTAGGTAAATTTTAGCTTGGCTAAGATCGTTAAAACCAATAAGATTTTTTAAATTGAAGGAGGATACGCCAACCCAATTTTTAAAACATAAAAACCGCATTTCAGTTGTAATGGGAGTTCTTGAGAAAAAATTACCAACCTTTTCTAAAGTACCTTTCATTATTTCCATATTTTTAGAATCAAAATGTGTACTGCACTGATATTCATAAATAACTTTGAGCGCTTTGGTCAAATCTTCCCATTGCGCTTTGGTCGAATCTTCCCTTTCTTTTTTCCCTTCGCTCTGGTGGAGCAATTCTGGCTTTAGCAGAATTTGATCGATTGTCTTTTTAGCATCGGTTAAAACCCCTGGGTAGAATTCATTTTCTCCTAACCCTTCAAGAGATTTGGGGCTATTATCTTGAGGATCGTTATGAGTACCGGCTGGGTGATCATTTATATTGACAAGCTTCATCAATTTCTCAAATCTACTAGGAGGAACTGTTGAAAGAGAACGCTTTGTACGAAAGCTGTGCTTTGAAGCTGTAAAATTTCTCATTTTAACTACTTCATCTACTTTTTCTATTGTTTGATTTTGATCAAGGAAAACCATCGACTGATTGTTATTACTGTTTGCATGAAGAAAATTCATTCCATGCATTGTACTTATATTTAAAAGAAGATTTGTAGAATTCATTTTTTTATACCTAAAGTAAAATTATTTATTAAAAAATAGTATAGATATGAACCGTAATTTCATTTAATTATAAAAATCTCTTAGTTAAGACAGAGAACTATTCAGTAATTAGCTAGAAACCTCAACAATCATTTTTTATTTTAAGCTCGATATATAAACGGCATTCATATCCCATACTATCTATAAGAGCACACTAGTCAGAACTACTTAATTGTGTAAACAGGTAAAGTATTTTCTATTAATTTAAATCTCGATTGAGATATCCATTTTCTGTCGCTAGAAGAACTTGCGTTCATTCTCTTTCAGGCTCCTAAGATAAAAACTTCTTCTACTGAAATTAGGAAATCACTCTTGATTTAATTTATTAAGGATATTATTATAATCATTATAAGATGTTTTTCTTTATAAAGGATATAATAATGACTGTATTTATGTTAACACCATGGGAAATTCAAAAACACATTGCAAAACAAGCACAAGAAAAGCGCTTATCTCTTAACTTTAGTCAGCAAACCTTATCAGACCGCTCTGGAGTCAGTTTTGGGGTGCTGAAAAAGTTTGAACAGACAGGAAAGATATCTCTTGAGTCCCTTCTTAAAATTGCACTTGTGTTAGGAACACTTGAACCTATCTTGAATTAAATTTACTGTTTTAAAGATACTTGCCGACTTAAGAAATTCATCCAATATCCCAGTAGTCCAAACATTAATAGTCCGTTCCAATATA
>NZ_JAAVTY010000013.1:0-20434 GCF_018642185.1 Candidatus Rhabdochlamydia sp. W815
GTTTGATTGTTAAAAATCACAATAGAGATTCTTTCATCGCCTGCCTATTCTTTTTTTAATTCTTCTGTGCACTTCAAACTTGAAAAGACTCCGTATTAAATCTAAACTTAGGAGTTTTTATGTCATCACCAGTAGGAAACGCAGTATCAAGACACGTTGGATTTGAAAATTTTTTGAAAGAACAAGCAAATACAGAAGCTAAAAAATATACCGCTCCGGCTAAAAATGCTTTAGGGGCATATTCAGATGCTTCTATTGAAAAATCTCACTCTTGCAGTAAAAACATCTTTGCAAAAACTTTTTCATCTACTGCTGCAGATATTATGGCTAAATCTATTGATATAGCTAAGCCTATTAGCAAACAAGCTGCTCAAACATCAATTCATACAAGTATAGATCTGACAACATCAGCGTTGGTTAATAAGACAGTTAATTGGATTACGAAACATTAAAAATTAACTTGGGTAGTTTTGTATGAGCATTGGTCAGTTTAATTCAATTACTTCTGGCTTCCATCAACAACCTTTGCCTTCTACCAGTGGAATAAAAGACGAAGGATCTGTAACAACAAAGGAAGTTATTCATCAATGGGATATAAATGATTTCGTGGTCTCTTTAATTAAAGAACAAGGTTCTTTAAAATACAAAACAATAGATAGAGACCAAAAAGAACTCTGTACTAATTGTATTGAGATTTCAGAAGAAGACAATTTAGAGGAGATGATTTCTTATTTAAAAAGATCTGCAGTCATGGTAGGAGATAATGGCTTTGTGAACTTTTGTTCAATCTACAAAACCTGGGAAATTAATGATGCAGAAGAAAGTATAGACATTAATCTGGTTTGCGGACTTGAAGGTTTAGCTTGGAATATCTTTAAGAAATCTACAAACGAAAACTGTTTTCTTGATTTTCAAAAAACTACAATTCCTTCTTTACAATGCCACCCAGAAACAATTGAGCTGATTGAGAAAATCAAAACAGAAACCTTCGATAACATGCCTCTTTTGTATTGTTTAATGACTGATTTTCAAGTAAGGATAATTGATTCTAAGTTTCTCAGAGAAGAATATAAAGAAATAAATAGCAGATTAGATAGGTGTAAAAAATCTATAGAAAAATACGAGAAAGTATTAAAACCTCTTTTAAAAGAACGAAAAAAATTGCAAGCCGTAATTGAGTATTATTCTGAACCGGACTTAGATGACCGAATAAAAAGAATTCAGAAAGAACTTTACTCCAAAACAGAGCTATGTAATGAAGTTAAATCCGTCTTAGAAAGATGTAAAAAAATATTAAAGATCGACGCGTCTCTTAATATTGAAATTGGTAAAAAAGAACGCGAGGCACTAGATTTAGTTATAGAAGAACGCCAAAAGTACACAGAGTGCATAGAAAAAAAGAATAAAGACATTTTTAACATAACAGGACCCATAGGGATCCTTGGAACCGGTCCTGGAGCCGTCTATTTATCATATAATGCAATTAGTGCAATAGGATCTGCGGGTGTATTTTTCGGGGGTATTCCTTTAGGGATTATTGCAGCAGGAGCTGCCGGGTATTTGGCTTTTGTCGCTGGCGCAGCTGCCGTTATCAAGGTTTTTAAAAATCATGCCCATTACCCAATTGAACACCACATTAACAATGTATCATTTTTTTTAGAAAAAAGAGTAAGCTTGTTATCTTCAATATCTCCGGAAAAGTTAATTGAAATCGAACCAATCAGTCTCCCAAGTGAAATTGACCCTAGAATGCGTGTTAGCAAGTTTACTTGGACTGTGACTATAGTAAATGGACTAAAAGGCCCCTCTAAAAATCACACCGCAATTATAGTTGAAGGTCTTGCCAATGAATACTTCCAAGGATCTGTACCAAATGGAGAGTATTTCATACACAAATCTGAATTCAATCCACCTATTCGCTCTAAACTTTATTCGTTAAGAAGGTTAAAGATGTATATTCCGCAGGGAATGCGGAGAACTGAAGTGTGGGTGAGACCGGCTAAACAAGTTATAGTAATGCTACAAGAGATTGCTAAACAACAACGTTTACATGAAGAACAAACAGAAAGAGGAGAAAAAATTGAATGGGCAGTCACCGGATCAGATTCCTGGTTCTCTGGAGGATTGGACAATTGCTTTACATGGACGAAAAAGTCTGTTGCTATGGTAGACGTTCAATTAGGAAAAAATTTTCATAGCGGGATGTTTGCTTGGCCAAGAGCTTTCACCGATACATTCAAAGAGCAGGAAAAAAACCTCTTTGTTAATATAAAAATATAAACCATTACATTTAGAGAGTTTTCTTATGCTAGAACATTTTTCGTTTACTTGTTCGCCATCGGCTTCTTACTTACTTAACTGTCACATGCAATCAGGTATATACAATTGGTTGGATAAGCAAGCAGACGAGAGACAATATACCGAGCAGTCTCAACATTTAATAAGACCTCTTGTGATTAGCGTATGGATGGGAGCCAATGTTATTACCATTGCTACAAGAGTGACTAGCATTGCAGAAGCCTTTCTTAAAGGCTCATCTACCCTGCTATCTACTCCATTTATCAGCGATAAAGTTCCTCATGCCCAAAAAGGACTGAAAGAGATATTCGTCAACATGCCCTTGGATATTTTGCGTTTAATATATTTTCCTATTGATTGTATTGACGATCTGGTGGGGATTTGTATAGATCCTAAGTTCTTTACAATGTTAAAAATAGAATGCCTTAAAACTAACTTGCTCTGTGCTAAACAAGGTACTTTGCATAGCGAGAGACATAAAAAAGATCTTCGATGTGCAGCAGGAGTAGTGAAACCCAAATTTATGAATTATCAAGAAGATGTTTATCTTCATCGAGATCCGACTTACGAACCTGAATACGTACCGACACAAGAAGATCTTATGCATCGTCGAGATCCGAATTACATACCTGAACATCCAGTATCATTTGATTAAATATGGCGAACCTGGTACATCGCTTGCATGCGCTCAGCTTCCTCTTCCGTCATGCCTTTGTTTCTTCTCTTGCTTTGGATAATGGACAAGTATCGAAAAGCATCCATTGTATGAGAAGACCAGTCGTGAATAGGTCGATCGCTGTAAACGTTTAGTTTTTCGTTGTAGTATTTGTGGTAGTTTTCCGCAGCTTTAATAAAAAAGCTGCATTTTTTACTATCTATCCACAGCCTTGGAAATATTCCACGTGCTAGTTCAACTCCTTCGGAAATGGGAAGGTTTGGTACGATTTTAACTAGTTAGGCAATATTTTCCTAAAACACAAAGCTTTTTAGATACTACTTCTAAGGATATGGAAAGGGTGGAAACTTATACTAAATAACAGACCTAGAAAGGCTCTCAACTTCGAAACTCCACTAGAAGCGTTTAGGAGCTTATCTACAAACATGCTATGCTCGGGTGCACAATAGATGTTTTTTCAAGTATTTATATGTTCTTTTTTGTGCACTTCGAGGTTGAAAGGGCCTTTTTGAGACCTAAAACCAATACCACAAATTTCATAGTCAAATAAGGATAATTATTTACAGAAATAAGCCATGTAAAAAATCTTTTAAGGCGCTTGTAATTCGATGGTATTTTTGCTTTACTGTATAAAATAGTGGAAAGATCTGATAAATTTACTGTCCTTACTACAAATAATCCTATTAATACATTGACTAATACGGTTAGTCTAGACTTGTTCCAATAGGATCCTGGAGTGATTAGAATTCGCGTTGGCTATTAAGAATCAGTTTAGACGATTAAAATCGTAAAAGATAACTTGAGGAACTGCAAAGGAAAAACTGCGCAAGGAGAAAATAACCTACACAGGGTTAGAAAGAAGCAGATAAAACCTTAGAGATTTTACCTAGCTTGAAAAAGATATATGATGAGCTTAAAAACAGGAAAGCTTCTAAGCTCATATAAACTTGAATCCTATGTGCGCCTAATTAGTTCTGTCCCAATTGCAAGGAATGTTTGCCCATCTTGAAGGCTTAAGATAACAAATGCCTCGCCTGTAATGAATTCCAATAAAGGTTTCCATTCAGTTAAATCAGAACTAAAAAGCAATTCTTTACCTGTACATCTAGCATAAAAGGTTTGTTTTATTTCTATTACTCCCCACTTTTCCACGTTTTGTACTAAATTAATCAAGTCCCCTCTTAAATAGCAGTCAATAGGTAAAGTAGTGTTGGCTGAGAATTCAATAATTTTGTCAGGATGCAGTCCCTGGGTAACCTGTAATAGATCATCTTCTGTTAAATCACAGAGATTAACAATCTCCATATCTTCAAGAAAAGTTTCTCCGGTCTCTGAATTAATAGTAGAGTCTGCAAAAATCGACAGACAGACCATAGTACAAGCTAGGATCATATATTTTTTCATTTATTTCTCCTCATTACAGCTGTAACATGTAACTTTAAAAAATTTATAAAACATGGGAAGTTTAGAATGTTCAAAACCACGCTAGAAAAATCACTAAAAAAATGATTTGAACAATTACACTAGTGTACTTTTTTAAATTGAATAAGAAAAGAAAAGAATTTTTTACTGTTGTTTTTTCTCCTATTTTCTTTTTACAAGGGGATCTGAAATCTTAAGCCAATCCTAAAAAAGCCCTTAGGTAAAAAGTAAATCTTACGCTAAAGCATTTCTTTTATTCTCATAAAAAGTTCTCATTTCTTTATATACGTCTTCTTTTGAGCCAAAATAATTTTTGCATGAGGGAAGGCTATTTAAGAAAAGCTTGCCGTATGATTTGCTTATTAGACGATGATCTAAGCATATTACGCACCCTCTATCTTGCTGTGATCTAAGCAGTCTTCCAAAACCTTGTTTAAACCGAATAATTGCCTGGGGTACACTATATTCCAAAAAAGGATTTTTGCCATCTTGCTTCATCGCTTCTATATAGGCCTCATGCAGAGGATCGGAAGGAACAGCAAAGGGGAGTTTTACAATAATCACACATTTTAGCGCATCTCCTGGAACATCAACTCCTTCCCAAAAAGAATCTGTGGCTAGCAAAACCTGCCCTGGGGTTTGTTTAAATTTTTCAAGCAACATATGCCGAGGAAGATCCCCTTGTTTGAGGATAGGATAGGAGCTCTGCAATCTCTGAAAACAATCGTGTAACATCTCAAAAGAGGTAAATAGCACAAATACACTCCCCTGGCTAATTGCTATCATTTCCTCTATTGTTTGCGCAATATGTAACAAGAAGTGTAGATCTGAAGGCAGAGGTAAATCTTTGGGAACCAAAAAAAGCGCTTGGGTATCAAAAGAAAAAGGAGAAGGATAGATCTTTTCCTGAACTACCTTATCTATTTGATCTAGTCCTAAGGTACGTTTTATAAAAGAAAAGCTATTTTGCGTAGTAAGCGTTGCGCTACATAAAACAGCTGCGTGTAAAGGAGTAAAAAATTGCTTACCTAAAAAAAGAGCTATATCTAGATTTGCATCTATATAAGAGAGATTCTGAGCGGTTCTCTCCAACCATTGTACTCTTTTTAAGCTCGGATCATTTGTACAAAACAGGGAAATCTTTTTACCTTCTTCTTCTAAACGAATCTTAAGAGAATGCAACTCTAGTGCATATGTATGTAACTTTTCTTCCGAGTATTGATCTAACTCTTGCTTTAAATCCTGAATGATAACAGCAAGCCCTGTTAGCTCTTTTGCTAGCATAGCAAGAGATGGCAGGATCTCTTCCTTCCAGACAGAGGTTTGTTTAAAGGCATCTGTAATGCGATACTTAGCATCTATTTTACTAAAATAATCATGCGTGAAAACCTGCTCTATTTGTAAATTACAAACTTTTTTTTGTCCGAGTATATCAATTTCTATTTTCTGCTGGAGTTCTAAGGAGTAGCGATTAAACCCTAAAAGATCTTTTCTAATTAGCCCACATAAAGAGCTCTCTGGTTGAGTTTCTGAAAACAAACGAGACAAAAGATATAAGAGATAGCGTTTGTCTAATCGTTCTGCACTGCTTTGTAGAGCAATTAATTCTAAATGGTGTGCTTCATCAATGATCAGATACTCATAAGAAGGAAGAGGAGAATCTTTGACCTGCTGTAATCTAAATTTATAATCCGCTAATAAAAGATGATGGTTAACAATAATAAGTTGCGATTCTAAGGTTTGCCTGCGAGCTTTGAAGAAATAACATTCCTTATAGTAAGGGCATCGGATGTGATCACAGCTATCCCTCTCTGCCGATATTCTATCCCAAATGGGTTGGGAAACTTTAAATGGCATTTCTGAGCGAGTGCCTTCTTCAGCTGTTTTAATTGAGGCTTGCAATAGTCTAATCTCTTGTTCAGGAAAGAACAAAATCTGCTCTTCTACTATTTTTAGTTTCTTTAAACATAGATAATTATTCATCCCTTTGGCTAAAGAGACTTTTAGATCGATCTGCAATGCTTTGAGTAAGAAAGGGATATCTTTACTCATTAATTGCTCTTGTAGTGCAATAGTATGAGTGGAAATCACAGTGCGTTTTTTATGCTGAATAGCCCAATAGATCGCAGGCAGTAGATATGCTAAGCTTTTGCCAGTACCGGTTCCTGCTTCAATACAAACAATTTCTTGGGCTTGATAAGCATTATGAATCAAAAGAGCCATTTCTTTTTGTCCAGCTCGAATTTCAAATCTAGGCAGTTTTTGTAACAGCCCTGTTTCAGAAAAAACAGCTGCAAAAAATTGCTCAGCAGAGCGAATGAACAACTTATTCCTCTTCCAACAGATCCAAGAAAGCCTGCAATTGTTTAGCACGTGTGGGATGACGCATTTTACGTAGCGCTTTTGCTTCAATTTGTCTGACACGCTCTCTTGTAACTTTAAAACGCACTCCTACTTCTTCTAAGGTTTTGGGTTTTCCATCGATAAGACCGAAGCGCTCCATTAATACTGTGCGCTCCCGGTCTGTCAAAGTAGCAAGCACTTCATTAATTTTATCTTTTAAAATCGCATAGCCCGTTGCTTCAGCTGGGGACTCAATAGCTGTATCTTCTAGAAAATCTCCAAACTGGCTCTCTCCTCCATCTCCAACCTCTGCTTGTAAAGAAATAGGATGTTGAGCAATTTTATAAATTTCACGCACACGTTCAGGAGTTATACCCAATTCTACAGCAAGTTCCTCAGGGGTAGGCTCTCGACCTGTCTCCATCATGAGCTTTTTAGCTCCACGTAAAACCTTGTTAATTGTCTCAATCATATGCACAGGAATGCGGATGGTTCTTGCCTGATCAGCGATTGCACGGGTTACAGCTTGACGAATCCACCAAGTAGCATAAGTAGAAAACTTATAACCACGTCGATACTCAAATTTTTCTACAGCTTTCATCAATCCCATATTTCCTTCTTGAATCAAATCTAAAAACGACAAGCCACGGTTGGTGTATTTTTTAGCAATAGAAATCACCAAGCGCAAATTAGATTCCACCATCTCTCTTTTGGCTTCTTGGCTCTTATCCATCCAGCGCTGCAACATACGAACATCTTTTTTAAATTCATCTAATGTGCGCCCTGCAGCTAACTCACGATTTAATAGTTTACGCCTTACTGCACGCAGTTTTCCCGCGGCGAACTTATTTTTCTCTGCTCGAGGAATTAATTCTTGTATCTCTTTTTCCAATATGAGAAATCGCTCGTAAGCGTTAAGGATCACCTCGCCAAAATCTTCAATGATATTGTGACGAAAGTGCATTCGTCTCAAATAAGCTTGTGTTCGAATGCGACACTTTTCGATTTCTTCTGCAAGTTTTACCTTATCGATTTTTTTCTCTTCTGTACTATAAAGCTCACGCAAAAGATTTTCTAAGATTTGATCTTCTTGTCGAAGCAACATGCATAGTTTAGGAAGTACAGTTACATAATTGTTTTTGTCTTCGACTTCCTTTTCTGAGATAATTTTATCAAAACGCTCTTTGGAGGAAATGAGATAGTTAGCAATTGAGATGGTCTCACGCGTTGAATAACGAAAACGCATAATAATTTTTTCTATTTGAATTTGCGCCTTCTCAATGCGTTTAGAAATTTCAACCTCTTCTTCTCTAGTCAATAGAGGAACCGAACCCATCTCTTTGAGGTACATACGTACCGGATCATCAGAGGTTATCTCAGATCTCTTAGGTAATCCTTCTAGCTCCTTTGCCTCTTTTTTCCGCTCTTTTTGTCTTTCTACTTCAACTTGATTAAGGATTTGAATATCCATACCGCTTAAAAAAATTAAAACCTGGTCGATCTGTTCAGCAGAATCGAATGTCATAGGCAAAATTTCATTAATTTCTTCGTATGTGATATACCCTTGTTCTTTAGCTATAGCGACAAGTTCTTCGACTTTTTGTTGATGCTGTTGTGTAAACAAATTATTAAATAATCCTTTTGATATGTGACTCTAATTAATTTAAGTAAATTATGAATCGATTTTGATAATAATCTTTCTTATTGTCAAGCTACTCTATATTTATTATCCTCTTATAAAATTGTTTAACATCAAAAGTCTACTTTTTCTATTAAAACTATAAAATTTTTTTTAAGAAAAGTGAAATATCTGTATTATCCCCAATACGATAAAAGTTTGTATAATTTTTTTAACAGGAAAAACTTTTTCTATAGAACTCTTTTTGCGATTCTGTTTAAGATAGAGGCAATTTTAGCATGCTACTATCGATTAAGTCGTTGGCATCATTATTATTCACACCCTATTCATAAAATAAATTTTATCTTAAAAGCATTTTGACGAATTATGTTCTTTTAAGTTATATTTCTTCCATCTTTAAGTCCAAAGGAAAACTTATGGCAAATGAAAAAAAAGACAAGAAAGAAAAGCGCCCTAGCGCAGAGAAACGCAATATACAAAGCAAAAAGCGCAATCTATGCAATCGCGTGCTTAAAGCAAGAGTTGGTAGCGCTTCAAGATCTTTAAAAGAAGCCCTTGCTCAAAAAGATGCTTCTTTCATTCAAGAAAAACTTAGTGAAGTCTATAGTTTAATGGATAAAGGGGTTAAAAAAGGGGTCTTTAAAATCAACAAAGCCAGTCGCCTAAAAGCCCGTTTAAGCACAGCAGCGAAAAAAGCTTCTGTATAATTTGAATTTTGCTTAAATCATTTCTTATCCTCCAAAGATATGAAAATCCGGTCATGTATGGCCGGAGTTCTTTTTTGCCTCAAAGCTAAAGATCGAAACGTCTTTTAATAATTAGAAACAGTCTTTAAAAGATTAATCTTTTTTTTCTAATTTGCACACCCAACCTGTTTTTTCTTTGTAAAAACGGACGAAAAAGACCAGGGGTTCGGTTTGAAATAACTCAATCCATCCATATATAGCCGCTGTGGGAATCTGAAAAGTTTTTCTAAAAAATAAGCAAATAGGTCTTTCTGGAAGAAGTTGTGTTTGTGCATAAGCAATCAGCTCTCTTATATCTAGACCCTTAGGAGCTGCATGTAATGAATATACAAAGCGATAGTACCAAGGCTGTTTAGATCTGTTGGAAGGAAAAAGAAAATGCATCATGGGAAACTTGCTTGCTAAAAAAAAAGCTTTGCGAAAAGAAGGCTTTTCTAAAATGAATATTGAAGAAAGATTTATCTCCAAAGCGGAAAACTCCGTACGACACGGAGAAGAAAAAAAGAAGAATACTTTTGCTACAAAAGAAAAGAAAAATTCAGATAATCGAGAGATTAAAACCAAAAAAACCAGAAGGGTAAGCGCTGCAACAGCAGCAAAACCACTAGCAGAAGAGAGTTCTAAAAATTGACTAAATACATACAGAAGAAGAGAAGCAATAAATACTCCTGTAAAGCTAAAAAAATTAGCAGCTGCAATCATTTGTCCTCTTCTTTCATCTTTGCTATTGAGTTGAATAAATGTGTCAAAAGGTACAGCAAATAATCCCCCAAATGCACCAATTAAAATTAGAGAGATAACAACAAGAGGTAAACTTGTGGTAATCGATAAAAACAAAAAATTAATCGCAATGCCCAAGCAAGCTACACAAGAGAGTCCTAAAGATGTTTTATATTTGGAGAGTTTCCCTGCCAAAAAAGCCCCTGCAGCAATCCCTAAAGCAGAAACCAAAAATAAATACCCCCCTGCAATCTTGCTTAAATGCAGGGTTTGGATGGCAAAAGGAATTACGTTAAGTTGTGTAAAAGCACCAATAAATAAAAAAAATGCTGAACTAAAAATCGCTGTAACTAAATGGGGTGTCAAAGAGGCGATTTTCAAGGTATAGTAAATCTCTTTTAAAAAAAAAGGATGGGCCTTTATTCTTGTCGCTTGCGCTGGTGTTTTTTTAATGCCTAAAGCAGCAAAAAAACCTCCCAGTGCAATCATAAAACAAATACAAGCAATCCAAGTAAATTGGCTATGAGTCTTTTCTGTTAAAAAAGAAGCCAAAAAAGTGCCAAAAATAATAGCAAGATAGGATGCTGAGGTAATTAATCCATTTGCTCGGGGAACCATATGCTGGGAAACAAGCTCTGGGATCATTCCGTATTTAGAAGGGCTCATCACAGCGCTGTGAACAGCTAAAATAAATAAAAGACTGTAACAGAGCCAAGGGACTCTTGCTGCAAAAGCAACAATAGCAATACCCATTGCAAGAACTTCAATTCCCTTCATAAAAACAAGCAACTTCTGCTTGCTTAGGCGATCTGCTAAAATTCCCGCATAAGAAGAAAAAAGTAAAAAGGGGATTACGTAAATGGCACCCGTTGCTGAAAGAATAAAACTTGCTTTCATATCCCCTAAAGTTTCAATCAGCAAAAACACCATTGTGAATTTAAAAATATTATCATTCACAACCCCTAGCGCTTGAGCTAAATTTAAACAGGCCAAAGAGCAACGGCCTGTTTTGGAAAAAGAGGGGATCCTTTTAAAAAGCTGTCTAAAACACATAAGAATAATATACTAAGATTAAAATGGATTCTTCCCATACACTATAACAAGCTCAACAAAAGAGAGCGAGAATGAAATCTTGTAAAGAAGAGATCTCTTGTCCTTCAATAGCTCTACCTTGTACATTTAGCCAAAATATAGAAAGTCTTGCCGATAAACTAAAACAAGATCTAATTGCTTCTTCGACACATCCCTTTAGTAAAAAAATCATTATCACACCTAGTCAATCCATTAAGGAATATCTAATTGGTTTTTTTGCAAAAGAGCTGGAAATTGTTACAGGAATCCAATTTCTTTCTTTAAAACAGGCCATCAATGAATGGCTATTTCCTTTTGGGAAAAAAATGCCGGATTCTATAGAAATTTCTCTGGTACTAGAAGAGATTATCGAACAATCTTGGCAAAAAGATGAAATGAGCAAACTGTATTCCTATATCGCTTGTGAAGAGAAGTCTAAAAGAAGTAAGAGAATTATAGGTCTTAGCGATCAACTGTCTAATATATTTGAAGAATATGGTGCCTATGGACTACATTTTTTACCTATCTGGATCAAGAAATCAGGTTGGCAACAAACATTGTGGAATCAAATATTCTCTTCTTACCCTAACTGGACCTATCCTCTAGAAGCTACTCAATTTTTGCAAACACAGACTAGATCCATTTTTGTATTTGGGTTTTCTTTTCTCCCTCTTTCTTATTTAAAAATACTCAAACAAGTCGGGTCTCTTTTTTATTTCTTCTCTCCTTGTGAGCTCTTTTGGGAAGATGTTCATACAGATCGCGAAAGGTCCTACTTACGAAAAAAACTAGCTCAAAGAGGAATCAGCATTGAGAAAAGAGAAGAACTAAATCATTATGATGCAGCAGCGCATCCTCTCCTAGCTAATTGGGGAAAGCTAGGAAGAGCTCTTTTAAAAAACCTCGACCTCTTTTCCTTAACAAGCACAGAAATCTACGAGTTAAAAAAAGAAAGTAACAACCTACAAAAATTGCAAGAACAGATTCTTTGCTTTGAGCGCACAAAACCCATCTCCCAAGCCGATTCTTCCCTACAATTACATAGCGCTCCTACAAAACTTCGCGAAGTAGAAGTCCTTTTTGATATTCTTACAACTCTTATACAAAAAAATTCTATTTCTCTTGATCAAATCATCGTATTAGCTCCTGATATAACATTGTACGCCTCTTATATCGAAATGATTTTTGCAAATCATCCACTACCTTATACCATAGAAAATGTACCTATTTTTTCTAATAGCACAGCTCACGGTTTTCTTTTACTAAAGAAAGTACTAGATGAAAGCTTTTCTCTAAATTCTATTTATGCCTTGTTAGAAGAAACGATCTTTTGTGCAAAACAAGGATGGAGTCTTGATCGGTCTAAACAAATTAAACAGTGGTTAAAAACAGCTTCTATTCGTCAAGAAGAAGAGGCTTGTAATTGGGATGCTGGTATTTCTCGTCTTTTACTAGGCATTGTTACTCTAGAACCTTTAGAGTCTCACTGGCCTATAGATGTGATTGCTCTTACAGATATAGAGCTTTTTTCCGACTTTTTGTGCGTATTTACGTCTTTACAACAGGATTTATCGCCCTTGCGATCTGAAAAAATGACTATTGGATCGTGGCTATTATATATAGAAGCCCTTTTATTAAAGTATTTTGATGTAGAAAATAATGAGTTTTTACGAGAAATCAAACAGCTGCAAAAAAGATCTCAAAACCTCTCTCTTTTGCATAATTACGAGAGCATAGAACGCATTATGGATCGGCTACTTCGTAAAAAAACCAAATTCCAAAAAACACAACATTTAAGACAAATCCATTTCCGTTCTTTACAAGAAGGCTGTATCTATCCTTCCCAAGTGATTTGGATGTTAGGGATGAACGAAGAGCTCATTCCTCGAATGCTCCAAAGCTCTTCTTTATCAGAACTATCCCAAAACCCAGGATTGGATTATATCCCTACATGCGCAGAGCAAGATCGTTATCTATTATTAGAAGCGCTCTTTTCTGCTCAAAAGCATCTTTTATTCAGCTATGAGAGAATAGATTCTAAAGATCAAAAACCCAAAGGGTGTTCTTTTCTCATAGAAGAGCTGCAAGCCTGTGTAGCGCTGCAAATCATCGACCATCCAAATCTGCCTTTTGACTCTATCTACTTTCAAGATCATTCTCAGATAAAAAAATCACAAATCGATTATCAAGCAGCTAAATCTTATTATTTTCCTAACTCACAAAATAAACCTTTTCTTGCACAAGATCAGACACAACCTGTAACGATTCCAATAATTGATGTAAAACAGCTGTACAAGCTAGCCAAAAATCCCATTCGGTTTTTCTGCCAGGATGTCTTTCAGATATTCTTAGAAAAAGAAGAGCCTGCTGGTGATTTTTTATTTTCTAACTATCAAAAAGCTATTTTCACTAAAGAAGTGCGTACAAGACCTTTACATGAACTACTTGCGCAATTAGAAGCTCAAGGCAAACTTCCTATTGGATTGTTCAAAGACCTTGCTCTGAAAAAATTACAGTCAGAAGTAGCTCAAATGCAAAAAACCCTTCTACATTTTGACCTACAACTAAATTCTCTTTTTTCTGTTAGCCTATCTAAAGAATGTAGAAAAATAGAGCAGCTTAAGTGTGGTAATTGGATAGTTCCTGCTATTGAAATCCCTTTTGAAAATCAAAAGATTCATATCATTGGAACATTAACAGATCTATCAATAAAAGGACTTATTTCTAAAGAATCTAATCATTTAGAAGGTTTGATTCAAATATGGCCTATTTATCTGATTTATTTGGTTCTACAATCGGAAATGAATATGAAAGCCTCCTTGTTTTCTTTGAAAGACGACTCTTGTTTACCTCTGGAAATTAAGGACCCTATTTCATCTATGCAAAAATATCTTAGTTATTTTTTTTACGCTCGTCAAACTATCTCTCCTCTTAAAACCAATTGGGCTAAAGCTCTGCTTTTAGGGACTAAAAGCGATTTCGAAAAAATTCTCCTAGATGAGAATCAACTTTCCACAAGAATACAAGACGCGTATGAAAAATGGTTAGAGCGTCGTGGATTTTGTTTTGACGCCCAAGAAACCTGGAACTATTGGACTCCTATATTCCAAAGTGTATTTTCTGAACTCATTGGTTCTCTATGAAAGAATTTAATATCCTCGATCGCAATCTCCCTATATTTGGCCCGCATTTTTTAGAAGCCTCTGCTGGTACAGGAAAAACATTTGCCATTGAGCACCTAGTTGCCAGACTCATTCTTGAAGCAAAAGATCCCCTTGCTATGGAGCAAATTTTAGTAGTCACTTTTACTAGAGAAGCAACCCGTGAATTAAAGCGGCGCATCCGCCAGAATCTACAACGTCTCTATAAGAATATCCGAGAGAAAAACGCCGATCCCGATTATTTAAAAGCTATTCTAGAAAAAGGCAATGCTGAGCTTTTACAAGCGCAAGAAAGAATTGAGTCCGCTTTGATCTTTTTTGACAATACTTCTATTTATACATTGCATAGCTTTTGCTATAAGTTGATTCAGGAGTTTGCCTTTGAAACCCAAAATGGATTTAATCTTAATGATCCTGATGAACACGCTTATTTATCCACTTTGCAATATGCTGTGAAACAAGTTCTACGCACAGAAATGAAAAGCCCTCTATATAGCTCCAACCAAGTGCATTTTTTACTCTCTCAATACAAGTCTAATCTTGAACAACTAATAAATCATTTAATGCAAGTGACCAAAGAGGATAAAAAACTAGATTCGTTTCCTTCCTTCTTAGATTTGCACCAACAATTTCTCTGCGTGCTCCCTACATTACCTTCTGTGTGTAGCTCTAAGCTTGTAAAAGAAGTTCAACAGTTATCCGCTGTCTACAAACAGATGACCGATAAAAACTATATAAAAGAAGCTGAAATTTGGGGAAGAATTCTGGAAGCGAAAACCTGTACCCTAGAAGAATTTGATACGCTGCTTATGAAGAATTCTTTTCTGGAAAAAATTACCGAATCAAATCGTAAAATACGAGCCAAAGCAATTGTCTTTTCCTATACAGATCTATTTAAAGAACTGCAAAACCATCTCTTGCCTCTTTTACAGCAAGCCAAAGATCCCAAAAAAAATTTCCTAAGACTTTGCGCTTTATGCCAAAAAAAATTCCAACTGCTTTTACAAAAAGCAGATCTGTATTTCCCTGATACAATCGTTAGAAGAATTCATCAAGCACTCATTGAGCATCCTGAACTAAAAGAACAGATACAGAATAAATTTCAAGCAATTATCATCGATGAATTCCAAGATACAGATAAAATTCAGTGGCAACTATTTCACCAACTATTCACACCAAAAACGCAAACTTTTTGTCTTGTAGGAGACCCCAAGCAATCCATCTATGCTTTTAGAAAAGCAGATCTATATACGTATTTATCCGCAGCTAAAATAATAGGCAAAGATCACTTGCGTTACTTGAATACAAATTATCGAAGCTCTTCTTCTCTCATTGAAGTATTAAATAAGTTCTTAACAAAAACCAAAAATTGGATGCCTATCCCTGCGCTGCGCTCTTATTTAGATGTGCATTCTGTTCATCCCATCAGTTTAAACATCCCCTATGTAACAGCTCCTATGCATCTATTCATAGCAAAAGCCACTTATCGTAAAAGGGCCAAGTGGCCAACGATCTTCACAGAAAATCAACAGCTATTTGTCTTCATTGCTCAAGAAATTAAGCAATTACAAACCCATTATCACACTCCAAAATCTAAAATCGCTATCTTAGTTAAAGATCGTTACCAAGCAGCTAGGGTAGTTTCTTTTCTGAGTAGCCAAGGGATTGCTTCCAACTTTAAACGAGGTGTAGCCCTTACTCAGTCAAATGCTTACTTTGGCTTTAGAGAAATTTTAACAGCTATATTAGATCCAACAGATTCAAGTAAAATAAAAACCGCTCTGGGAACAGCGATCATTGGATGGACAAAACAACAATTGATTCAAGATTGGAAACACCTCTGTTTTGTCCAAGCACAGCTAAACTTCCAAATCCTTAAAACAATTTGGGAAGAAAAGGGATTTAGTTGTTTTTTTCATTCTCTATTGCATACCTGTTTTGATCCAGATATCTCTCTTTTACAAAAACTTCTCTCTTCTAAGCAAACAGATCTTTATTTAGATTTAACCATACTAGCAGAAATGCTCATTGAAAAAGAAATGCAAGGCTACCGGGAAATTTCTCTGCTCAGAGCTTTAAACGATATGCAAGATACCTTAGAAGAAAGCCGTTTTGCAACCCCTTTTCAACAAGAAGAAGATAGTGTGCATGTAATGACTGTTTTTATGAGTAAAGGTTTAGAATTTGATGCAGTATTTGCTCTTTCTTTAGCCTCTCGTCAAAAAATACCCGAATATATCACGATTAAAGATCGATTGATTCCTTGTGATCTAGAAGATCCTAAATGCCAACTTGCCTTAGAAGAAGCCGATGCAGAAAAAATGCGACAATTATATGTTGCCCTCACACGTGCAAAATACCATTTGTATATCCCTGTTATTTTAGACCAGTTGCAAACACCAACACCATTAGCAGAAGCATCTCCTATCGAATTGTTCCTGAGTAATTGGCTATTTCAAGAGACAAGTTGGCAAAAAACTTATGCTCTGATCCCTACAATAACACAAGACTCTATCGCATCCATTGTTTCTGAATTGCAACCCAATGTCACCTATTCCATCTGCACGCAGATAGAGCCTCTATCGAATTTTTCAAAAACAGTAGATCCTGTTCTCATAAAACCAGAAGAGACTCTACTGAACATCTCTTCTGAACATTGGCTCTCGTTCACTGCCATAGCCCAATTAGAAAAAAAACAAGAAAAACAAACCCACCTCTTTATAGAAAAAAATACACTTTGCAGTATGCCGCTTGGACCTGAAACAGGAAACATCATTCACCATATTTTAGAGCAATGCTTTAAACTATGCTATCACTGTCCGATAGATTTCCATAAAATTTCTTTGTTGATTCATTCCCTTCTACAAAATACTCTATTAAAAGATTGGCAACAAGTGATTGAACAAACAATCCTATTCATTTTAGAAGAACCTCTTCTCATCGATCAGGTTTCTCTTTCCCTTTCTGATCTAACCTCTGATCAAATGCAACAAGAAATGGAGTTTGTCTTTCCTGTCAAACAGGGAATGATGAAAGGCTTTATCGACCTGTGTTTTGAATACCAAGGAAAATATTATTTACTCGATTGGAAAACCAATTATCTAGGTCCTAACGAGATCGATTATTCTGAAGAAACTCTAATCATAGAAATGGATCGCTGTAATTATCTTCTGCAAGCATCTATTTATGCTACGGCTCTTAAAAAGCATATACAACTCTTTGATTCTCGTCCTTTTGCAGATCTATTTGGAGGAGCTATTTATTACTTCATTCGAGGCAAAAGATTCTATCACTTTTACCCCACCTTTATGGAATAACCATGTTACCCTCCAAAAATCATTTTTCCCATTGGCCTCTTCTTAAATCTCTTTTAGAACAAGGTATTTTCTGTTATTTAGATCTATACTTTGCAAAAAAAATGCTTCCATTTGGACCTGAAAATCAAGCTCTTTTACTTGCTATTCTCTTTTCTATCTCTCGTCAAGGTCACCTTAGCTTACATCTAGAAAATACCTCTTTGCAAAAACAACTCCGTGCAATTGGCCTTGTAGATATACCTCATGAACTCATTTCTTCTGCTTTAACCACTCTTCCAGATACACTTATTGATCGAAATGCACAAGAGATGGATAAATTAATCTGCCTAGATAAGAATCTTCTCTACTTACAGAAGTATCGAATACAAGAAAATCAAATTCTTTCTTCTTTACTTAACTTATTAGAAAACAAAAAATCCCTTTATGAAGCCCCTAAACAATTAACCAATGGATTAAACTCCGAGCAGAAACAAGCAGTTCTCTTAGCTCTTACCCATTCCTTTTCTCTAATTACCGGAGGGCCAGGAACAGGAAAAACATTTACAGCAGCGCAAATTATCTTACAGGCGTGTATGCAGAAAGAGAGTCGTATTCTACTTACAGCCCCCACGGGTAAAGCCGTTGCCCAGCTAGAAAATAGCCTACAAAAAATCCTGCCTTCCCTATCTTGGCAATCTGGTACCCTACACGCCATTTTTCATAAAGCTCAAAAACAAAACACTCCTTTACTTGCAGATGTCATTTTAATCGATGAAAGCTCTATGATCGATGCTTCTTCATTTGCAAAATTGTTCCCTCTCATACGAACAGATTCTCATGTAATTCTCATTGGAGATCAAAATCAATTACCCCCTGTGGAATCAGGCAGCATTTTTGCAGATCTGGTGGAAATAGCCCCTTTCTTACAAATTCCCTTAACACAACTAAAAAAAGTCTTACGTTCAGACTCTGCTGCTATTTTAGAATTCTCTCAGTCTATTTGTAGATCAGATACAAAGAAAGCCACACAATTACTACAAGAACAGAAGATCAAATGGATCGACTTAAGCGAGGGGCTGTCCCATGAAAAAATCTGGGATCTCTGTCAGAAAAAAATCCCTCCTTATAGTTTTAGCATCTCTCCTAATCCACAGCAATTGATCCCTTACATTGATTGCTTTCGTCTGCTCTCTTGTATGCGCCAAGGTCCACTTGGCGTAGATGCTCTTAATCAATTTTTACTAAAAAAAACTTTTGAAAACACTCCTTTACAAAACCTATGGGTTTTTCCCATTCTCATTCAACGCAATAGTCCAGATCAAGATCTCTACAATGGAGACTCTGGAATTCTAGTTCGACAAAAAACCACTTCTGTAATCGATAAACAACTTAAAACCACCGATTATGCTATTTTTTATAATCGCCAAAACAAACAAGAGTATCGCAAAATAGACGCTTTAGCTCTACCAGCTTTTGAAGCAGGTTATTGCCTCTCTGTGCATAAAAGCCAGGGCAGTGAATGCGATGAAATTGTGATTGTGCTTCCAACAGGCTCTTCTGTCTTTGGCAGAGAAGTTCTTTACACAGCAGTTACACGCGCTAGAAAAGAAGTGTGTTTGATTACCTCTATGCAGACACTCACGGAAACATTAAACCATAGCTCCTATAAGGTCTCTGGTTTAAAAAGCCGAATAAGGGCAATGAAATTTTAAAAGTATAAATTTATACTAGTTTAATTTCAAATTAAGAATTGCATAACTAGATTTTTTTGAAAAAACTGCTCTATCTTGCAAGAAGATGTTATTCTTTGGTTAAATAATAAAAAAACCATGCATCTTAACAAAAATTTATATTCAATTCAAGATAGGTTCACATGGGAAAAAGGTAACATAGAAATTTTCTTCTTTTGTATAACTCTTTACTATTTCGTATAATTTTGTTGCGGATACAGACGGAGCAACTGCTAGAATTCCTAAATTAGGATCGTAAATAATATGTTTCCCTTCCTTTGTTTTAATATAGACCATTGCATGTCCCTTATGTCCCTCTAGTAAAATTCCTATCTTATAAACTCCTGCTATTAAATTTTTTGTAAAATTTTCAAAAGAAAGTTCTTCTTCCCTTTTTTTGAATTTATAAACAGCACTTTCATTCATATTTATGGTAAGCTCATAAGAGCTTATTACATCCTCTTCGTTTTTTAAATAGTATTTTAATGGTAATTCTTTTATTTTATTTAACTGTATGTTGAAATCTAGTTTAATTTGTGCTAACGCAGCATATTGTTCTTCAACTGTCATTTTTGCCAAAGATTCCTTCTTTCTTTCGAAGTCTTCTTCTATTTTACTAAAGTATTTATCTACAAAATTTTTCTGTTCTTCATAGGGAATAGGCCCATGCGTAGCGCTATAGAAGATGTGTTCAAGCACAGCCTTATCTGGAGCTCCATCTTTGTAACGACTGACAACAGCTTCTAATGGGGGCTTTCCTAATTTTACATTCATAAGGTAGCTAGAAATAAAATCATAGCTCATGCCTAAACAGCATCCTTCTCCTATTTCTAATCTACGAAGTTTGCTTATGGCGCAAGTATCTTGTATTTTTTTTATCCTTTGATTAATAATTGTATCGCCATATAAGTTTTTTAGTGCCTTTATTTCGTCAATCTCCCGGAAATCTTTGATTTTATTTGGGGTATTCAAAGAGAAATCAAGGATTTCATTTCCAAATTTTATATAGGTAAAGAAATTTGTTGCTTTTTGAAGCGAATAACGAGCCAGGGATTCGTAATAATGCTGAGCACCAGGAGAGTGCACAATCCTACAGCAAGAAGAAATTATTTGATAAAAAAGAGCTAGACATAATCTACTTATGTGGTCTGCAGCAACTCGGATAAATTTATACTTCTTATTGCAGAAAACTCCAGGGATCGTGTTTGAGAAAGGTTCTGCCGCAGTTGATTGGATTTTAATAAAGTCTTTTCAAGTTTGAAGTGCACAGAAGAATTAAAAAAAGAATAGGCAGGCGATGAAAGAATCTCTATTGTGATTTTTAACAATCAA
>NZ_JAAVTY010000140.1:0-3044 GCF_018642185.1 Candidatus Rhabdochlamydia sp. W815
CCATTCTTGGGAAAGAGGCTTAAATGAGCATACAAACGGACTAGTTAGGCAATATTTTCCTAAAACACAAAGCTTTTTAGATACGACTTCCAAGGATATAGAAAGGGTGGAAACTTTACTAAATAACAGACCTAGAAAGGCTCTCAACTTCGAAACTCCACTAGAAGTGTTTACGAGATTATCTACAAACATGCTATGCTCGGGTGCACAATAGATGTTTTTTCAAGTATTTATATGTTCTTTTTTGTGCACTTCAAGGTTGAAAGGGCCTAAAAATGTTTATGTATTCAAACTCTTAATTTGAATGCAAACAAGCATAATAGCTTTTTCAACCCATTTACATGCCATAAGAATGCAAGGGAAAGCGATACTCCGAGGGCTTTACATACACTATCCAAGGTTTATTTTCAGACTCGAGCCATTTTTTCCAAGAACTCATGGGAAACCCCATTGATTGACTTGCATCAAATCTCCAAAGCTCTAAATCTTGAGTCCCTGGATTGATCACAAAACCAAAATAGAAACCCGACCAATTGGTATCTGCAAAAATTAGGCATCGAGGAGAAAGCCCTATTTTATAAGCAGCATGGGTGATGAAGCTATGTATATCAAAAGAAAAACCGATGGAGTTTTGAGCAAGCAATAAACAAGATTTGGCTATTTTTTTCATTTGAGCTGCGGAGATAAAAGCTGCTTTTGGCAGAGAAAATTGCTCTATGATTTCTTGCATTTTGGGATTCAAGACAGAAGAGAGGAGCTTCTGTAAATCCTTTTTGCAGTTTGCAGCTGGAGTTAGGGGCAATTGCTGATAGAGAAAAGCATCTATGTCATCAGGAGCTATTTTGGGAAATGCATCTAGAGTTTGCTCTCTGAATTCTTTGGGTGTTTGTAGAGGATAGTTTATTTTATCTGAAGAGATCTGCTGCAAGAGATATTGCTGCATTTGTGGGCTTAAAAGCATCTGTTGATAAAACTGGACACCAGGATGGATAAATGCATCACGCACCCAAGTATAAGTAAAACCGTTATCCTGCCATCCTTGTTTAAACAAAGGCTCTGATGTAAGAAGAAGAAAAGCGTGTACCGGCGAGTTCATCAATAGTGTTTGTGTGAGATGAGCTGGCGGCATCTCTTTTAACGTATCTAGTAAAAAGATTAACAGCTCAAGCGGGCTCTCCACTACCCTTTGTTCCAATGTGACTTTATCTGTGCAGAAATAATTTTGAACCAGGGTTTTCATCGTTCCTCCTGAGATGTAACACCAGGGTTCTTTGCTCTTCATGCGTTTTTGGACGTTTAAGAAAAAAGCATTCTGATGAAGGTGCAATACAATAGCAGCTACCATTTCTGTAATGACTTTTTGCTCTTTGGCTTGGATAAAGAGCAAAGACTCTGTAGCTAAAAAGAAGTCGCGTAAGAATTGGTTAAACTCTTTTTCTGTTTCAATAGCTGTCCAAAGAGAAGCATCTGTTCTTCCATGTTTGTAAAAGAGGCGAAAACCAGCAGAAGCATCTTCATCGCTTATACTCACTAGCTGTGGATCGTATACTTCCTGAAAATAGCTAGAAAATTGATCTAGGTAATACTGGACAATCATCGAAAATAAAGAGTTTAAATCATTAGCTTCGCTGATCAGTTGGTCTCGACGATCTATGCAAGATTGTAAATGGTGAGAGAGGCTTTGATATTCTGCTTGAAAACTTCGTATACGGCTTGTCGCATCAGCGCGATGTAATACTCCTTGTACAGCTCGTAATTGATCTGCTGTAACCTCAATTTCTTTCTGCAATATCCCTATCTCTTGATGATAGATTTCTAACTTCTCTTGAAGACAGCTGTAGATAACAGAACCCAAACCCTCCGATTCTTCTGGAGAAAACCCAAGTGCTGTATATAGATGCCAACGGATTAGTTGCGGATCAGCCTCGGAAAAAGAAGCTAGCGTAAACTCCCATGCTTTTAATAAAGCATTCTCCGTCAAACCTGTGAATGCGGATTGCATCTTTTGAACAGGCTGATTTGTGGACTTTTCAAGCACTTTTTGCAAAAGGTCTGTTACGGTTGAGCAAGAAGAGAGTAGGAGCGAGCAGATGTTTTGCATCTGCTGGATTTGCTTTTCCAAGGATCGTTTTTGATCGATTACCCCACAGACTTTTAAGGCTTGTAAAATCCCAGGGGATAGTAAAGCTCTTTCATGCAGACTTTGTTTACAATAAATGCTTGTATACGTTGTGTTCAAGATAGCAATGTATTCATTGCCATTATGGGTTCTTTTTAGCTGACCTGTGCTTAAAAGTTGATAGAGGTCGACTAAAAATAGAGCTAGTTGTTCTTTCTGTACAAGAATCCCTGGTGCTGTAGCAAAACAAGAGCCGATGTTTTGACGCAAGGGAGTTAAGCTAGCACAAAGAACGCCGCGACGTATATCAGATGTATGTGGTTTACCTGCAGAAATTCCTAAAGAATCAAACAGAAGATTCTCTGCTGCTTTATGACAAACAGGGGGTGAAAATCGATAGAGAAGTTTTATAATTTTTTGAGAGGTAAATTGCTTTAAGATTATAAGCTGATGTTCTGTTATCACAGAGTCGCTATACCCATTGGGGTAACAAATAAACCCCTTATTTTCTAAAAAATCAATAGTTTTTTCCAGGATTTTTTGGTCTAATTCTCCTTGTCTATCAATTAATAAGTTAGCTAATTGACGAGCGCGGAAAAGAGAGCGAAAAGAAAAACTCATCTGTAAAAAAGAGTGATCAATTAAATGAGAAAATACCCTTTCCTCCTCAAGATCAAATAAAGACTTTTTAGAATGAGACAGTAGCAAATCATAAGTTTGTTGCAAAATCTCTTTATTATCTAAAGCAAATACGATTTGGCTTGGCAAAAGAGATCTCCTCTCAAGTTTTTTTTCAACTTTCTATTTTCTCTTGTTGTGATTTAAAATCACTAGTCTTTTCAAGTTTGAAGTGCACAGAAGAATTAAAAAAAGAATAGGCAGGCGATGAAAGAATCTCTATTGTGATTTTTAACAATCAAACACA
>NZ_JAAVTY010000141.1:0-2998 GCF_018642185.1 Candidatus Rhabdochlamydia sp. W815
GGAAAAATTGCGAAAGAAAACTACATACAAGCCTGAATATGGTGGTTCTTGCTTTTATTGCTCTACTTTTGAAAAGATTTTAAACAGGCTCTTAGACTATGTTGTTGTCAAAATCCCAAGGTGGGACACCCATAAACTACGCTCAACAGAGCGCAGAATTGGCACTGAAATGAAAAGCGTAGACGAAGTAATGGCAATGGGTAGAAGTTTTCCTGAAGCTCTGCAAAAAGCCATTCGCATGCTAAACATTGGAGCCGATGGATTAACCAGTTATCCTTATCCTATTGAAAACCTACTTCAAGAAATTCATGAAGCAACCGATAGGAGATTATTTGCTCTAGCTCTTTTTTTTGAAAAGGGAGCAACCCTTAAACAGGTACGAGCACTGTGTCAAATTGATCCTTGGTTTTTACTACATATCCAATCTATTACACAGCTTGCTTTTCTCTTAAAAAAACAACCTCTAACCAAAGACTTATTACGAAAAGCTAAACAATATGGATTCTCTGATCAGACCATTGGGAAAATAAAAAATATCTCTCAAGAAAAAGTACGAAAACTACGTCACCGTTATCAAATTTTTCCTGTAATTAAACAGATCGATACATTAGCTGGGGATTTTGATGCCAAAACCAATTACCTTTTTTTAAGCTATCATGGCATATCTCACGATATTCAACCGTTTAACTCTCCTCCTATAACTGTACTCGGCTCTGGCCCTTATTCGATTGGTTCATCTGTTGAATTTGATTGGTGTGCTGTGAACACATGTAGAACGCTCCGCTTCTTAAAAGAAAAAACAATTGTTATCAACTGCAATCCAGAAACCGTATCCACGGATTATGATGAATCAGATCGTTTGTACTTTGAAGAACTCACTTTTGAGAGGATTCGAGATATTGCAGACTTTGAAAACCCAAAAGGAATCATTGTATCTGTAGGGGGACACATTGCAAATAATTTAAGTGTAGCTCTTAATAAATACGGCTATCCCCTTATTCTTCCATGGCAACGCTTTGCTACAATTTCCGAAAAAGATCTCACAAATAGAAGGATTACAAAGTGAAAAAAACGGTTAAGTCTTTTAAAAGTTTTCTATTGAAGAAATTTGTAAAGATTTTGCGCTATTTTATCAAACAAAATGATATACAAGAACGATTCTTAGTCGTTTCTACTACTGGATTAGGAGATACCTTGTGGGGAACTCCTTCGATTCGCTCTCTTAGAGAACATTATCCCAAAGGATACATTGCAGTTCTAACGAGTCATATTGGAAAAGAATTACTGGAGAATAATCCTTATATCAACGATCTATTCTTATTAAAAAAACCCATAATCATTTCTCTTATCTCTCTTTATTCAAAGCTAAAGAAGAAAAAAATTTCCTATATTTTGTTCTTTCACGCCTCTCAAAGAATAGTTTTGCCTTTTGTATACTTACTAGGATCTAAAAAAATTATTGGCACGGAAGGATCAAACAAAGGACTCGATTCTTTGATTACTCATCTTCTTCCTAAAAAGCCACAGCATGAAATCGTAAGACGTCTAGAAATCATTGCAGCATTAATCGGTAAAAAACCCATTCATCATCAAATAGAAATTGCGTTAAGCCAACAAGATAAAAAAAACGCACTTCCTGTAATGGACCATTTACAAGATCATTCGCGTCCTTGTATCCTGCTCCATCCAGGGTCTAAAGATCTTTTCAAGCGTTGGCCTGCTTCTCATTTTATTGCTTTAGGCAATCTGTTAAGCACACAACATAAATGCCACATATTTATTACAGGTAATCAATCGGAAAAAGAACTAGTCCTGCAAATTGCTTCTAATATTCCCAATAGCACCTCCTTGATAGATCTGCCTTTAAAAACATTTGCTTTTCTTATTCAGAATATGGACATAATGGTTTGTAATGATACAGGCCCCATGCATATGGCTTTGGCTATAAAAACGCCTACCATTGCCATTTTTTGTCCTACAAATCCTCATTTGTGCGGTCCTTATGCTGTAAAAGACTATACAGTAATTGCAAAGAAAAAAACGTGTTCTCCTTGTCTACAAAAAAAATGTGTAAACCCCTTTTGTATGTTACAAATAGGAATGCAAGAAGTCTATGAAGCTGTTTTACATCAACTCTGTAAATCAGAAAAATTTGCTTTAAAAGCTTTAAGGAAACTTTCATGAATCATGCATTCAAAAATAGAATTATTATTTCCATTGAAAATTTTTCTAGCCATGAAATCCTCTACCTTTTAGAGCAAGCGCGCATCATGAAAAATTTTCCACCTCCACCCTCACTAAACACCTCTATTCTCGCTACCTGCTTTTACGAACCCTCCACTAGAACCCGTCTCTCTTTTGAAACGGCCATGCTTAAACTAGGAGGCCGGTTAATTGGATTTTCTGACGGGAAAAATACCTCTGCACAGAAAGGAGAATCGATTGAAGATACGATAAGAGTTATAGGATCTTTTACAGATGTCATTATATTGCGGCCTTCTTCTAAAGAATCTATATATCTGGCTCATAAAAGCACTAAAACGCCGGTTATTAACGCAGGCAATGGCACAGAAGAACACCCTACACAAACATTAACAGATCTGTTTACCATGCAAGAAATACAAAAAGACCTTCAAGGATTATCCGTTGCCTTTGTAGGGGATCTTAAATATGGGCGCACATTGCACTCTCTTTGTCTTGCATGCGCTTTATTTGGTATGCGTCTATTTTTTTGTTCTCCGGAAGGCTTGTCTCTTCCCCAGGAGACACTTGCCCATTTAACAAGAAAAAAAGTACAATTTTCCTTTCATCAAAATTTAGAAGAGATCATTCCCTGTTTAGAGCCTGTTTAAAATCTTCTCATTAAGGTATAATGATAGTTTTCATAAAACCTTTGGAGGTAATTATGACCCGCTCTTATCCAAGCGATATCTCTCGTAAACAATTTAGCAAAATCCATCTAATACTTGAGTCTACACGCAAAAAAACACGTCCACGA
>NZ_JAAVTY010000142.1:0-2988 GCF_018642185.1 Candidatus Rhabdochlamydia sp. W815
TGTGTTTGATTGTTAAAAATCACAATAGAGATTCTTTCATCGCCTGCCTATTCTTTTTTTAATTCTTCTGTGCACTTCAAACTTGAAAAGACTATAAGAAAAAAGCATTTTGGTTTGACTTTGCAATCGATCTTTTATGCTTTGCAAAAACTCAAGATCACAAGAAAAAAAAGACTATGTTTGATAAGGAAAGGAACGCAGAAGCAAAAGCGGAATAAACCAATATATTTATTACCAGCTCATTGATTTGTCCTTTTACGAAAGCTTCAAATGCAGGGTTTTCTGGCACTATAGTGCTTTTGTTGCTTGCTGCTTCTCTTCTTATTGGAAATGGCATAACAAATCCTAATTATTAGATTAATGTGTTTAAAAGATGCTGCAGTCTACATTCCTAGACCTTGCAATGCTTAAGATTTAAAAAATCTTTAAGTACGCATATAATCTCAGAGTTTATCCAAAATAGAGCCTGTCATCTGCAATTATAACTGTCCGTTAGCGAGCATTACATGTTTAGGACTACCCTCTTTTACCCTATAAAATAATTTAAATTCAATAGAACATCAATTAATGTATTATTTAAACACAATTATGTTAAAATAAATAATATAAAAATACCTCATTTAATAAGTAATAGTAATACTTAAAAATAAAGGTTAATTATGCAAGAGTTTGAAAAGGCCTCTTTAAATGACATCCTTCATGAAGAAATATCCGAACACATTATACTAGAAACGATAAATAATCCTCAGCACGGATGTTCTCCTGAGCTATTACAGCAAATACTTCCCTCCATGTACCTTATGGATACACACATAAAATTTATGGTGCTTAAGTTTAAGGAAAATAACCTACTTGATGAAGAGTTGACGGATCTATTGTGTTCTGGGATTGACCAATTTATTACAGCTCAACAACAAAATAGTATTACTCAAAAAAATAGAGAAAACCTAGAAAAAACTCTAAACTTAACACAAGAAAAAATAAAAAGCCTCCTGTTCATTAAGCAACTTGAACCAGAAATAGCCAAGATTTTTCTCTATATACTCTTACTCAAGAAGGCTTATTTAAAAACGATAAGCACTAATTAGTACTCTGCAAGAATAGTAAAATAATTTATAACAAGGAGTCATTATGACTATAAATCCTATTGAAAACCATTCACCTGAAGGCCACGCTAGAATTAATTTAGATGAATTATTTAATAGTTCTTCGATGAATGTACAAGCTGCACTTGCATATGCACAGTTGCAAATGATTACCAGTCTTACTAAAAGTATGTGAGATTCTTGGTTCAGCAAGAAACTTATCCAACCTTGCAGCAATAAAAGCAGGATTTGCTAGTGCAGATGAAACTGCAACGGCAGGCTCAATAGTAGGAGCTGGAGGTTTAGTATTAGGAGCTACTGGTGTAGCACAAGGTGTTGGTAAATTTCAAGAGGCTAAAGGAATAGCCGAAGCCACTGAAATGCGAAATGATAGTCTAAAGATATTAGATGAGGAGTTTAAGGCCAAAGATCTCAATAATGCTAAAGATCTTAATAAAGATATTACCGTGGAAGTAGAGGCTGTAGACGAGCCATGTACATCTAGTGTAAATGATGATATTGTCTCAGAAATTGAAGAAGATGCCTTATCTAATAGACAAGCTAAAGTCAAAGAGCAAACAGAAGAACAGATTAAAGAACCTAATGATTTAGAACGGGCCAAGATTGATAAGCAAACAGAAAAAAAGAATAAGAGAATTAAATTAGTGAATAAAGAATATGAAATTCTTGCAGATTCTCATAAGGCTAAGTCAGGTAAATTTCAGTCTGTTGGCACACCAGGTCAAGCCGCTTATTATGTAGCCCAAGGATTATCGGAACATCAAAAAGCCAAATCACAAAAAGAAAGTCTAGTTCAACAAGTACAACAAGATAATCAAAATCAACAGGGAAATACAGCTGATGGAGTCAAGAAAGAAATTGATAAAATATCAGACTTTGACCCGTTTAAAAGAAATTCTTCTAGTCTAAGATAATTAAGAAAAAAGACTCTGCCATTTTGATGGCAGAGTCTTTTTCATCTATGAAATAGTACAGCTTGAGTCTTCTTGAAGCTTCCTGTGTGCTTCATCCCAACGAGCTCGATTTTCTCTGTCAAATTTTGCAAGCCTTCTATCTAAATCGTTTTCCCATTTTATAAATTCTTCAGAGCGAGGTTTTTCTTTACATTTGCATTTGCATTCAGACTCAGATTTAGAAGAAGTACTAAGAGCTTTTTCGTATTCTTTGTTCACTCTTGTCCGTCTTTCTGCGTCTGCTTTTTCTCTTTGCTCTTGGATAAATCTCCTACTTGTATTGTATGTAGACATTGCGTCTGCTAAGCTTTGTATAGGACCGCTCATAATATCACCTTAGAAAATATACGTTCATTCATTAATATTACTTTAGGATTTTAATCCCAGGTTTCTAACAGAATGCTAGACGATAGATTTTCTCTTTCATTATCTTAAATATTTAAAGAACATTATAAAGAGGGTTGAGTTTGCATATCACAGATTATGGCTAACAAAAACCTCAAATCACGCTACTTTTCGTACTTAAGAGAACGTAGCATCAATAATTTGAAAGAATAAGTCAACTAGTATTTTAAAGTAATTTTTCTCTGTGCAGGACAATTTTTTAGGAGCAGATAAAAAGAATAGCCCGCAAATATGACCAGAGATCTGGCATAATACTTCCAGAAAGCAATCTAAGGGGTATTATGCAACATATTTGCGAACTGAAAAATATTTCAGCAGAACGTTTTGGTTGGAGCAAGTCTAGACTAACCGTATTAGTCAATTGGCTTGGATGCAAAAAATTGATGAGCTAAATACAATGTTCTATTCGTAAAGCCCAGACCATTTATGAAGAGTCTTTTCAAGTTTGAAGTGCACAGAAGAATTAAAAAAAGAATAGGCAGGCGATGAAAGAATCTCTATTGTGATTTTTAACAATCAAACAC
>NZ_JAAVTY010000143.1:0-672 GCF_018642185.1 Candidatus Rhabdochlamydia sp. W815
GCCAGTGGCGTATGTTACCCATAGATTGTCCTAAATGGGAATGATGTGATTATTATTTCCCTCTTTGGAATAAAAAAGATGATAAAAATTCTAAGAGTATTCTTGAAATAGTTTTAAAAAAAATTGGGCAGTGGTCGGAAAGAGAAAACAAGCTTTGTAATTATTGATGCTCAAAGTGTTAAAAATACTGATACAGCGGAGAAGAAAGGATATGATGCAGGGAAAAAAATATCAGGAATAAAAAGACATATAGCAGTCGATAGCCAAGGGCTTCCTAATGGGATTCACATTACCACCGCTAATATCACTGACAGAAATGGGTGTATATAGTAGTGCCAATTCAAACGGCTAGCTTAATGGGGTTCAAGTCAACGATTTGAAACTTGTCTTTATCCTATATTTTTATATGCGATTGAATCGGAACCACTATATACTAGTTTGATTTCAAATTAAGAATTGCATAACTAGTTTTTTTTGAAAAAACTGCTCTATTTTGCAAGAAGATGTTATCTTTTGCATAAAAATGTTTATATATTCAAAATCTTAATTTGAATGCAAATAAGTATAGAAGCATGTTCACTACATAAAAACCATTTGTTCGGTGTAAAAAATGTTTTAGCAGATGGAGGATATTCTGGAGAAAAATTTGCAAAGAGTGTGCAGGAGATATTA
>NZ_JAAVTY010000143.1:692-2949 GCF_018642185.1 Candidatus Rhabdochlamydia sp. W815
GCTATGGAAAAATTGCGAAAGAAAACTACATACAAGCCTGAATATGGTGGTTCTTGCTTTTATTGCTCTACTTTTGAAAAGATTTTAAACAGGCTCTTAAATAAATCTATAGGAAGATTTAGTTCTTTTTAAGTTTTTAATGATTGGTTTTTCAGACTTTCTTTTAAAGTATGGGCTAACTCTCTTCGTAATTGCCTTCCATCAAGAGTCAGACTGGAAGAAGCCTGCTCCAAAGAATCAGCGGATAATCTTTTTTCAATAAATTCTAAAGCATGTGCTCCGCAATCTACTCTATTCCATAAAGATTGAGGATAATTTATATTACGAATAATTGAAGGGTTTTGATCAGGGAAAAGAGCTTTACTGAGCTCCTCTAAAAACTTTTGAGTCGGTTCATTCCATTCTGCTAGATTGCGATCTACTGATCTAACAAAGATGGAATAAACTCGGTTTCCTTTAGGATCAAAATACTCTATTTTCTCATCTTTTAAGTTAATAACAGCTACTACGATATGTTGCTCGCGAAGGAAATTTCCCGCTAATAAGAAAGGCACAAAAAACAAAGAACCGTTTTTTTCTTTTGCTTCTTTTACTTCAACCTCAATTGTTTTTAGAAATTCATTACAGCTAGGTCTTAATTTATTTAAAAGACGCATATTAAAATGAAAAGCAGGATTTATATTTTTTAAATAATCCAAGTAAACTTCTGCTGAAGAAGGACCTAAACAGCCCGAGGATTCAAATTGTGCAATCACTCGTTCATACTCTTCTTTTTTGACTTCTAAGGGTTTTGGAAGATTTTCACTTAACATATCAACAAAATCTTCTTCTTCATCTAAATCTAAGTTATTTTTATCTAGTGTTTTTTGGACTAAAGTCTCTGAAGCAACCTCAGCTGTTTTTTGTGTATCAGGTCTTTCATTTTTACTCCAAATAGCGACTAGCTTTTTCCATGCAAAATAAGAGCCAATTACAGTAGGAAGGGTTAAAATGGCCACCGCAACCCAGCCTAAGGACTGAATGATCTTTAAAGGATTAAAGATAAATGATTGTTTATTATTAATTTGATTTATTTTCATTTATAAGTACCAGTTTTAAGTTTTTATCTAATTATATAATAAACTCGTTAGTCTTTTCAAGTTTGAAGTGCACAGAAGAATTAAAAAAAAGAATAGGCAGGCGATGAAAGAATCTCTATTGTGATTTTTAACAATCAAACACAAAAAGAGACCTTGCCTAAAGGCTACCATCACCTAACCTATGACCAAAGATGTCAGATTTATATTTTACAAGCTAGAGGAGATACATCTAGCTCAATAGCAACCATTCTAAAAGTTCATCATAGCACTATTAGTAGGGAACTTAAGAGAAATAAAGGGCAACGAGGATACCGTCATCAGCAAGCTCAAGAAAAAGCATTTCTTAGAAAAAATTCTCAGCCCAATAAAAAAATGACTCCTCAAATAGTTACCCGTATTGAAGAAAAAATCAAGTTGCAATGGAGCCCTATACTCGTTTGCATTCAAATTAAGAGTTTTAATACATAAACATTTTTATACAAAAGATAACATCTTCTTGCAAGATAGAGCAGTTTTTTCAAAAAAACCTAGTTATGCAATTCTTAATTTGAAATCAATCTAGTATATAGTGGTTCCGATTTAATCACATAGAAAAATATAGGATTAACAACAAGTTTCAAGTCTTTGACTTGAAACCTATTAAGCTATCCGTTTGAATTGGCACTACTATATACGATTGAATCGGAATCACTATATACAAATATCCGGATGGCTTAAAAGACATGGTAAAGAACATGTTAGTCATGAGACCATCTATAATCATATCTGGAAAGATAAACGACAGGGAGGACAGCTTTATAGAGAGCTCCGTCATCGAGGGAAAAAATATAACAAGCAGAGAAAGGGAACTTCTGGAAGAGGGAACAGCCCTGGTCGTATAAAACTGCAGAGGAAGTAAGTCAAGCGTTAATTGAACAACTTAAACCTATCAAAGATTTTGTACACACATTAACAGCAGACAACGGAAAAGAATTTGCCTATCACCAAATGGTTAGTTTCGAGCTAGAGACAGACTTCTAATTTGCAACGCCCTACCATTCTTGGGAAAGAGGCTTAAATGAGCATACAAACGGACTAGTTAGGCAATATTTTCCTAAAACACAAGGCTTTTTAGATACGACTTCCAAGGATATGGAAGGGGTGGAAACTTATGCTAAATAACAGACCTAGAAAGGCTC
>NZ_JAAVTY010000144.1:0-2948 GCF_018642185.1 Candidatus Rhabdochlamydia sp. W815
CAATAGCTTCTGAAAGAGTAGAAAATGTGTTAAGAGTTGATTGTACTTTTCTCTTAAAGTTAGCCCAAAATATTTCAATTGGATTTAAATCTGGGGAAATAGGGAGGTAAAAATAAGACTTCGCAACCAGCCTTCTTGATTATTTCTAAACTCAGCTGTGACTTATGAAAACTTGCATTGTCCATGATGATAACTTGACCGGCTTTAAGTTCAGGAATGAGAATTTTCTCTAACCATGTATTAAATAAATCGGTATTGCATGTCACTGTATAACAAAAAGGAGCTCCAATAGAGGATTGTCTTTTTGCTGCTATAAAACTTTCTCTGAAAAAACGATTACCAGAGACAGACCCATATATTTTTTCTCCACGAATACCTCTTCCTTTCTCGCGTTGGAGGTATTCATTAATTCCACTTTCATCGATGTAAACTCGATTCTCTTCAGGAATATTTTCTAGCTTTTGTTTAAACTCTTCTCGTTTCTTTTCATCTCTTTCTTTATAGAAAGATGTCTTTTTTTTAAGGTTATTTTCAATCTTTTACATGCATAAAAAACCGCAGGAATTGTTGTTCCAAATGTCTCTGCTATTTCTCTAAGATAAGCATCAGCATGTTCTTGAATATAATGTTTTAACTTTTCATTATTGAGTTTATTTGGTGATCTTTGCTTCAACTTGGGAGCTAAATCGCCTTGCTTTTCTAACTTTTTCCAATTTAGAAGAGTACGAGGAGAAATTCCAAAAGCCTGACCCACCGCTAAAGGAGAACCACATCTTTTTAAATATTTTAAAGCTTTTATTCTTAACTCTCTTGAGTATGTCATATTTTGAATTATACAACTTACTTAAGAAAAAATAAATTTAATTCACTATATAACTTTGCGAAAAGATTGAAAGCTCTAAAGCGATTGACACCATTTGAGCATGTTATCAAAAGTTGGCAAAAAAAACCAAAAAGTTTTAGAATCAACCCACTCCATCACACTTTGGGACTAAACATCTTTTGAAATATGACTCTTTTTAATCCTGTTAATCGACGAAACTCTTCGTTCTTAAAATCCTTTAAACAATCGTATTTCATGACAAAGCTTTTTAAAGGTTTAATCGTTTTATAGATTATCTACAAGTTATGCAAGAGATCTATTATTTATTTTTCTATTCATAAAAACAAACTTATCTTATCCTTATCTTAAACTTTTCCACTAAAAAATGAACCTCCTTTTTTATGTCTAAACAGTTATTTGTCAAAAAATCTTTAAAAGATTTATTAGGTCAAGCCTCACAATCTAGTCGTGGTCTTACGCGCTCTTTGGGACCGGTTAATTTAACAGCAATGGGAGTAGGGGCCATTATAGGTGCTGGAATTTTTGTATTAACAGGACAAGCAGCAGCTCAATACGCAGGTCCTGGAATTCTTATTTCGTTTGTTTTAGCAGCGATGATTTGTATTTTTGCAGCTCTTTGCTATGCAGAGTTTGCTTCTTTAATTCCTATTGCAGGAAGTGCTTATACTTATGCGTATGTTACCATGGGTGAATTGACCGCCTGGATCATTGGTTGGGGCTTAACCATGGAATATTTATTTTCTGCAGCAACCGTTTCTGTGGGATGGTCTGGATATTTTGTGAGCTTACTAAAAGATTTTGGAATACAATTACCCTCTTTTTTAGCCGGTTCTCCATTAAGTTATGAAATAGGAATAGGATGGACAACAACAGATGCTATCATGAATCTTCCCGCCATGTTTATTGTTGCTATCATGGGGACTTTGGTTTGCATCGGAATTAAAGCGGCTGCTGGTTTTAATAACTTAATGGTAATTATCAAAATGGGAGTAATCTTGCTGTTTATTGGCTGTGGGGTTGCTTTTATCAATTTAGATCATTTAATACCATTCATTCCAGAGAATACAGGGGAATTTGGAGCGTATGGATTTAGTGGTATTTTACGTGGAGCCGGAGTTGTTTTCTTTGCTTTTATCGGTTTTGATGCCCTTTCTACTCTAGCACAAGAAGCACGCAATCCACAAAAAGATCTACCGATCGGGATGTTAGGATCGCTTGGCATATCTACTCTTGCATATATCGTCATTGGAATTATTCTACTTGGCATCGTACCTTACACTATGCTAGATGTTCCAGATCCCATTGCAATAGCTGTAAATGCTTTAGGCCCTAAATTTATTTGGCTACGTTTAGTTCTTAAATTTGCTATTTTAGCAGGTTTAACTTCTGTTGTACTAGTCATGATCTTAGGGCAATCTCGCATTTTTTATACAATGGCAAATGATGGGTTGTTGCCTAAACCTTTTAGCCAGATTAGTAAAAGGTTTCATACTCCATTTTTTACCTCCATTGTAGTCACTCTTGCTGCTATGTTATTAGCAGGGGTTTTCCCAGTTGGTATTTTAGGTCAGTTGACTTCAATGGGAGCTCTTTTAGCTTTTGCGATTGTTTGCTTTGGTATTTTGATTCTGCGTTATAAACAACCTTTATTGCACCGCCCATTTAAAACTCCTTTTGTACCTTGGATCCCTTTGGCAGGTACTTTATGTTGTATTATTCAGATGCTAGCTTTTCCAGCTGTTAGTTGGTGGCAAATGTTTATTTGGATGGTGATAGGGTGTATTATTTATTTTTCCTATGGTATAAAAAATAGTAAAATCCGTCATCCGGTTAAGAAATAAGGTTATTCATGACTAGCCCTTGCCAGAACCGATGGTTCTGGTAAGGGCTTTTTACTTCTTCCTAAAAATACTAAGAGCCTGTTTAAAATCTTTTCAAAAGTAGAGCAATAAAAGCGAGAACCACCATATTCAGGCTTGTATGTAGTTTTCTTTCGCAATTTTTACATAGCCTGCGACATTTTTCTATCCACGCAAAAGAACGCTCTACAACCCATTGTATCAGTATTTTTAACACTTTGAGCATCAATAATTACAAAGCTTGT
>NZ_JAAVTY010000145.1:0-2916 GCF_018642185.1 Candidatus Rhabdochlamydia sp. W815
ACCCCAAAGATCAAAAAACTCCCTCAAATCTCGACCTGATGCGCGACTTGCATTTAATACAAACCAGTCTTTATCCTTCTGATTCGTATCGAATAGATTTCCACTATCTCCGTAATTCCAAGCTTCTCTGTAAGCTTTGCCGAGCTTGGCGTAAAAATCATCTCCATAACTAAACAACAACTGCAAAAACATTAATAGCCGTATTGACTCATTGTCTACATGCGCTGGCTTTCTGTTCTTTAGGTCCCTATAATCAAGAGATTTAGACGACATAGCATCAAAACCACCGAAAAGAACAGAAGAATCAACCTTAGCATTGATAAAATTCGGCACTGATTTTGGATCCCACAATCTATTATTTCCATACTTTGGATCATCGAGTTTAAAACGGGCACGGTCGCTAAGATCATAACCTTGAAATTTATCTTTTTTCCCTTTAAAAAGACCCTCAGCCACCATTTCATAAATGTTGACAGTAACTTCTACTTCAGTTCCCCAAGACCATCCCATGGTATGTGTATGGCCTAACTCATGCCAATCAACATACTCAGTTCTTGATATATTTCTTGTTTTTGGATTATTACACAAAGCTACTAAACTATTAGATATAAAGCCACAAAGTTCAAAAGTTATAACTTGTAAATTTTGCGTTGGAAAATGGAGGGCTTTTGAACTGTCAAAGCCATTCAATTTGTCATAAGTTGTACTGATAAGCAAATATTCTGATAGCAATTTACCGACATTTAGAGGAAGTTTTTTAGCTACATCTCCTGAAATATATATTTTATGGCGGCCATTCATCATCATCAATTGATTAAGTGAGTTAGAAGGTTGACTGATGTTTTCTCGCCACTCTTTTTGCGAATTTAGGCCAAAAACAAAGATGGGAACTTTCTTCGTTTCATTCTTAGGTACAGCTGTAATCTTAATCCTTTTTCCCCAACTTTTCATATCTCGGTTTTTATTTATACAGGCTAGCATAAGTGGGCCTGCTCTTGTAGCTGTATAAATAACCGTTTGATGCTCGACTAATGCCATCGGGTTTGATTTCCTATAACCAGATGAATAGGAAGTTCCTGTAGCAGCAAAACAATTTGTTTGAGAGTTATCAAGAGCATCCACTGTAATAGCAATTTCATCTCCAGACTTCATGAAAATATCCGTGGAGAAATAATTCGTTCGGTGGTTATAAAGATCAAAGGCCATACGGATTTTAGGATTGATATTGTAATCTGGATCAATTTTATCTGTCCCTCCATCCTCTGTTACCGGAATGAAATAGCGATTATTTTCTCTATCGAAATACGTTTCCAGGTTGCGTTTTAACCAATAAAGCGGGTCATTGGGGTTGTTTGATCGGTTTATAGCGGCTGTGGGATCTTTATCTAAAAGCTCTGGCGTCAAATTAAACTGACTTAAAGCTTCTTTAAATCCCTGACGGTTTTTATAAGAAGCCCACCAATAAGCTTCTAGATCTTGTGACCGTAAGTTTATTGTTTTGTCAGAAGACTGCTTTTCTTCGATGAATTGGGACTCATAGCGTTGTATACTTTCATTTGAAGTGGCTACATGTGTAGTAGTTGAAAATTCCTCATATTCCGATTCTTCATATTCTGACTGTCTGTTTAGATAATTTTTGAAAAATTCACGGTCGTCTATAACAAAATTATCTCTATTGACGGAGTTAGCTCTATCTTCCTCTATCCATGTTGATTCATAGATTTTATTTTCGCTAGGCATACATCTATACGCTTTTTAAGTTGATAAAAGAAATGTAAAAAATAGGTTTTATTTTATAACTAGCTCTATACCTTAATTAAGGTGAATCTGCGTATAGAGCCAGATTATGTAATTAAACTAAATTAATCTCGAAGTCCATATTTATTATTACTCCGCCATCTGAAAGATCCGATTGCACTTTAGATGCATTTACTTAGCACCTCATGCTCTCCTCATTATAAAGCAATAAGGCAATAATGAGAAAAATCTGCATAGCTCTTTCTAAGGGAGAAATCGATAGCTATTGACTTAGTTTTCGCAGAGAATCTCTTTTCTCGTTTTACTTAAACTAAAAATTTTGATTCATATATTTTATATTGTGTATCGTATTGACCATTGACGCAACTTATGCAAGCTTATTCATAATAGATTTCTTTCATAACCCCTTATTTTAAATCTTTCATTTATAGATTCCTATCTTAACAAAAGCATTTCCAGCTATATCGCTTAAACAATCATACTCTCATGGATTAAAATACTTTAAAATTTTAGATTGCTTATTGGTTATGCAAGAGATCTATTGAATAAAACCCAAAACTGAGGTTAATAGACATTGTCTTGCCCATTTCATTTCGGATAGCATAATGGAGCGAAGAACCTCAAATAGTTTTCTTCAAAAAAAGACTCCGCAGATAACCCTGGACTTATCTCCCGCATTAAACTTTGCTGTCCAAGATCTTAAAAAACGCCTTTTATTTTGCAAGAGAAATATCAGCTCGGAGAGCTTATGAAGAATTAAGAGAATTTATATTCCTCTTGTGTGGAATTAGAGAACTTCTTGCATAACCCTCTATTTTAAGGCTTTCATTTTCTGATAGGGATAGGCACCATAGGTTGGGAAATAAAATGTTTGTACTGATGATATTACATATTCCTGCGGTCTCTGGGTACCACTCGAGGTTACCCGAATAAATACGTTGTTGATTCTGATTAAGTTGATTCCTCCAGAGCGTTTATAGACTGTGGTGATTCTTTCAGGTCCCTTAATAGCCTCCAAAGCCTGTATTAGTTATTTCATCGCGTTTATAGACTGTGGTAATTCCTTCAGGCTCTTCAGAGACCTTAATTGTTCCTTGAGAATCTTGATAGAATGTAAAGGTTTTTCCAGAGCGTTTATAAACTATATTGGTTGTTCCA
>NZ_JAAVTY010000146.1:0-2890 GCF_018642185.1 Candidatus Rhabdochlamydia sp. W815
TATCGAAAAATATTGGGCCAATATGAAAACGAAAATCCGAGAACTTTTACCTACTGTAGCTAATTTATCCGAAGCCTTAGATCAAGCTGTTTTATCAATGTCGATTTAAATAACTATACAATCGATATTACGAAACGTCGGTGACTTTTTTTCAGGCAATTAGAGGATTCTTCTTAGAAGAGATACCGAAACTAACAGATGTTTTGCAATGTAGGATTAACGACAAGTTTCAAGTCGTTGACTTGAACCCCATTAAGCTAGCCGTTTGAATCGGCACTACTATATACTAGTTTAATTTCAAATTAAGGATTACATCTTGGTATTTTGAAAAAAATCTCTTTACCTTCATAGAAGGTATTGTTCTTTGCTTAAAGATTTTTATATAGTTCAAATTCTTAATTTGAAGCCAAACTAGTATACTCGTTTACATTCAAATTAAGAGTTTGAATGTATAAATATTTTTATATAAAAAGATAACATCTCCTTGCAAGATAGCGCAGTTTTTTCAAAAAAACCTAGTTATGCAATTCTTAATTTGAAATCAAACTAGTATAACCCCTTATTTTAAAGCTTTGATTTATAGATTCCTTTCTTAACAAAAGCATTTCCAGCTATATCGCTCAAACAATCATATCTCATGGATTAAAATACTTTAAAATTTTAGATTGCTTATTGGTTATGCAAGAGATCTAATGAAGTTGCAACGGCTAAAAAAAAATTTACATAAATGACTAAACCGGATTTACACAGAAAAATTGACATACCCTATTTTCGATGATCGCTTTCATATACTACTCGAGAAGTTATTACTAATCTCAAAAAGACTGAAACGTAATCCAAATCTTTTTCTCCTATATCGATCGCCTGTAATAACAACGTTTTGAGTGCCTTGGTAGAGAAGGCAAGTACAAGCATCGGCTTTTAGTGAAAAGATCATAAAAAGCAGAGTTACGTTTTAAAGGGTTTTTTTAAGATCATGACTTTTTCTTTAAGGGTGACCATTAAAAAAAACAATAAAATAGTTTCTATTAAAAAGCAGGAAAAAATCTGGATGAGAGGATTCGAACCTCCGACCCCTAGCACCCCATGCTAGTGCGCTAGCCAAGCTGCGCCACACCCAGATAAAGATTTAAATAGAAGTGAGTCCTTCAAATTGAAATTCCGCCCGCTTAAATTCTTTGACGCCAATTCTAGCGCATTCTTCGATGATTTTTTCTAAAACATCGCCAGCATGCACTTCTGCTGCGGATATATCCACAGAAATAGAAGCAGAAAAATTCACTCCTGATCTTACACCCGTTACTTTGAAATTTGCGTAAATAGCTTCTTTTTTCTTAGAAATATTTTTAAAACGCACAAGGTTGTTTTCTGCTAGATCTTTCATTTTAAATACCGCGTGTTCTTGAACATAAAGCCATAGATCCTAAGTCTTAGATTGTCCTTTTGTCAATCAAAAACACTGGACCAATCAGATCAAAAAATGCTATTTTCAATCACAAGAGTAATAAATTAAGTAACAAAATGGCAAAAATGACCCATGAAAAATTAACATACCCGATCCGCGCTTGGACTATTTGGCTTCTTAGCGCAATTTTTATGTTTTACAAATATGCTATTGAAGTATCTCCAAGTGTGATGACAGGAACTCTAATGAAGGCTTTTGACATTAGTGGTGTAGAACTGGGGAATTTAGCAGCGAGTTATTTCTATGCTTATTTACTTTTACAAATTCCAGCGGGTTTGCTTTTAGATAAATTCGGACCTAGAAAAACTACAACAATTGCCATTTTTTTATGTGCGGTAGGAAATCTTATTTTTGCTAGAGCAGATTCTTTGATTTGGGCAGGAACAGGGCGTTTTCTAACTGGTATTGGCGCAGCTTTTGCTGTTGTTAACTGCTTAAAACTGATTGCAAACTGGTTTCCTTTTAGACAGTTTGCTTTTATGGCAGGCCTCATGATGACTGTAGCGATGTTAGGAGCTGTAGGAGGACAGGCCCCTTTAGCCGTTTTTATTCAAAAAGTAGAATGGCGTTATGCTATAGAATTAATTGGAATAGCAGGCCTTATTTTAGCCGTTGTTTTTTGGATTGTTGTACAGGATAAAGCACCCGATCATAAAAGAGAAAAACATATCGTCCCCTCTAGACCTTCTTTTTTTGATAACATCAAACAGATTTTTCAAAATCCTCAATCTTGGTGGCTCTCTATCTACAGCGGCTTTGCTTTTGCTCCTGTAATGGTATTTGGAGGGTTATGGGGTGTTTCTTTTATCATGGAAGCGTTTGAGCTAACACATCAAAGTTCGGCACAAATGGTATCGCTGATTTTTATTGGTTTTTCTATTGGAGCTCCTTTTTTTGGATGGTTTTCCGATTGGCTTGGTCGTAGACGCATTGTTATGCTATGGGGAACTGCGTTGGCGCTTATTGCAATATCTACAGTGATTTATGTTTCTGGTTCTTCTGTATGTCTACTTGGTTTTTTATTGTTTGTTTTTGGTTTTTCCATCAGCAGTTTCTTGCTTTGTTTTACCATGATTCGAGAAGTTAATTTACCCATTCTTGCTGCAACAGCCATCGGATTTATGAACGCTTTTGATGCGCTTCTTGGAGCTCTTTCCGATCCATTAACCGGTAAGTTTCTCGATTTGCACTGGGATGGAAAATTAGTGGAAGGAGCAAGGGTTTTTTCGATAGATGCTTATCAAACAGTTTTTTTAACCCTTCCTATTTATTTGCTGATTTCACTTTTTACCCTTTTGAAGATTAAAGAAACACATTGCAAACCCTCATATATAGTTATTTAAAATATTATTGATAAAGTTGTATATTTTTCTCCAACAAAATATATGGAGGTAGAGAAATGCCTAAACCTTATTCAATGGATCT
>NZ_JAAVTY010000147.1:0-2882 GCF_018642185.1 Candidatus Rhabdochlamydia sp. W815
TGTTTGATTGTTAAAAATCACAATAGAGATTCTTTCATCGCCTGCCTATTCTTTTTTTAATTCTTCTGTGCACTTCAAACTTGAAAAGACTTGTTTTTAATATCATTCAATATTTAATTAAAATTAACATTAAAATGTTATTTTAATCGAAACAAACGTAAATGATTTGGACTTCGCTTTCAATTTAATAGCATTGGATGAATTTCTTAAGTCAGCAAATTTTTTTAAAATAGTAAATTTAAGCCAAAGTAGGTTTGTTATATGAAAAGTAATATATTTAGCAATTGTTTAATCTATATAGATTTAAATGCTCATTATGTTCCTGTATTAGGGACGACTGTAGCTCTATGCGGTATTTTAGAAAAATATATGATCCTACCTGCTTTTAACAAAGAAACTATTAATGCGAATCGTTATCTGTCTCATATTTCTAATAAATCTTTAAGTATTTTTTTGTTGGAATCGATTCCTGTTTTAGGAAGCGTTTTCATTTACCTAGGGACTAGAAAGCCAAATTCTTTGCTAGTAGCCATTCCCGGTCTTTTGCAACGCCTGCCCAATTTGCAAAAAGATAAAGAAGTAATATTAAAAATGGTAAATAATCGTTCTTGGGAGGCTATAAAATATGCTCATCCTGACTTACAAAAGGATCAAGAGGTTCTTACCAAGGTTTTAGATAGCGCTCCTTGGGAAAAGGTAAAGCATCTTCTTCCTCATAAGATAATAACAGATAAAAAGCTCATGTTAAAGGCTTTACGATGCATTTCCCCTGAGATAATAACAGATAAAAAGCGTATTTTAAAGGCTTTAGAGGTTTCTTGGGAGGCTATAAAATATGCTCATCCTGACTTACAAAAGGATCAAGAGGTTCTTACCAAGGTTTTAGATAGCGCTCCTTGGGAAAGGGTAAAGCATCTTCTTCCTCATGAGATAATAACAGATAAAAATCTCATGTTAAAAGCTTTACGATGCATTTCCCCTGAGATAATAACAGATAAAAAGCGTATTTTAAAGGCTTTAGAGGTTTCTTGGGAGGCTATAAAATATGCTCATCCTGACTTACAAAAGGATCAAGAGATTCTTACCAAGGTTTTAGATAGCGCTCCTTGGGAAAGGGTAAAGCATCTTCTTCCTCATGGGATAATAACAGATAAAGAGTGTGCTTTAAAAGCTTTAAACCGTTCTTGGGAGGCTGTAAAGTACATTTCTACAGACGTTTTTTGTAAGGATGTGGAGGTTCTTAACAAGATCTTAGATGAGGCTCCTTGGGAGGTTATACGCGATCTTCTATTTTCTCGTGTAATACCGGGGGGGAAGAATAGCGCCTTAAAGGCGTTAAACCGTTCTTGGGAGGCTGTAAAATATATTAGGAATCAGGTTTTGTTAAGCAACGAAGAGTTTGCTCTAGAGGCAATCAAAATCCATCCTCTAGTGTTACCATATATTTCTAAAAATCTAATATCAGATGATCGGTTTCTGCATAGTGTTGTTGTACAAAAGCCTTTAGCAAAGACTTCTTCTGGAGAGATGGCGATCGCTTCTATGATCAATCTTAATGGATTGCACCTAGCACCCCCTTTACTCTCTTGTCCAAAAGATGTTCAGTGCAATTTGAGAGATTTCCTTACGGAGTTTGATAAAAACATAATAGATAAGAGCATATACAGGGATGCAGGAAATCTGCAGCAGCTATATTCCCAACGGGATGATCTAGAGAACTTATGCAACAAGGTGCAAAATACATCGAACGATCTACTTTTTATACAACTTTCCCTTTTACTAAAAAACATCATTTACCAATGGAAAACAGGTAAAGGATTAGAAAAAAAAGATCAAAACTTAAGAGCATTAGCAGATGCCGCAAGCAAATGTACACCTACTTGGTTGGAAGTAGCAACGAGAATATATTCTGAATTAGATGGCAGTGGAACACCGGAAGCAGAGTTGCTCACCTTGGTGCAAAAATATAAAGAAGAAACCATATTGCAATTTACACAAGTCAATGGTAGACATTGGCATTCTTTAAACTATATAAGAAAGAAGTATGGTACAGATCTCGGTCTAAACACTACCCTTGCTAGACATGATATGTATACCGATAATTTTCCTAGTTCTTTAACCAAATGGCAAATAAAGGCGTTATGGGACGCTTGTTCTTTGTTAGAGAGTGTTCATACAGCCCTTTCTACTCAAGAGTACAGTATACCTTTATATGATTTTTTAAAACAAATTACGGAGAAAAATCATCTTGCTAAAGATAAAGACTCCATTGTAGGTTATGTTTCAGATAACTTTTATAATGAAGATTATACATTAAATCTTCATGCTGTGCATGTTATGCTCATAGATATTGGAGTATTAGAAAAGGTTGTTTGATCCTCTTATAGTGTACTTCAAAATGATCGGGGTTTTTCTATACATAAGCGATTAATCTCTGATCATCAATTTTCCTATAAGTGCTTTTCTTTTTTAGAGGTTCTATGTTTCTTCTTTGTTTCTTACTCTTTACCCATCGGTAGACAGTTGCAATCCCAACTTGAAATAGCTGGCTGGCCTTCATTTTGTCGTTATTTTCTTCTAGGTATTGAAGCACTCGTTTTATTAGATCCATTAGAGCTCTTTCAAAACTAGGAAATAAAAAAGCCCTTGTATAAAATGATGCCCTTAAAAATACGTAAGGGCATGATGAAATTTGAAAAAGCAAAAAGTTTAGACAACGAGAAATTCCGAAGATTAACCGGATTAAAACGTAGCACATTTGATCAAATGAGCTTGATTTTGGAGATAAGTCACAAAGAGAAAAAAGCCCGAGGAGGCCGCGTCAATAAATTAAAAATAGAAGACATGTTACTGATGACCTTAAGAGTATCTAAGAGAGTATA
>NZ_JAAVTY010000148.1:0-2870 GCF_018642185.1 Candidatus Rhabdochlamydia sp. W815
GTTTGATTGTTAAAAATCACAATAGAGATTCTTTCATCGCCTGCCTATTCTTTTTTTAATTCTTCTGTGCACTTCAAACTTGAAAAGACTCATCTTAGCACAAATGAAAGATGAAACGAAATTAAATAGGAAGATTTTTTTGATGAAGAAAAAAGCCCTGCAGTTAACAGGGCTTTTAAAGATTTAAAAACCGTAGATTACTTCTACTTCTACTTGCCTAAAACGACAATAGGGACCGATATGCTTATTCAACTTAATGGACTGCATCCAGCTAAGCTGAATATCAATCTGATTGGTAAATAAGTAATCAAAGGTTATTTGATATCCTTGATAATTTACATTACCGCCTGCTGTCTTTATAGTGTTAAGACCACCTTTGCCATCTAGTTTTACAGTATAAAATCCAATAGAAGATGCATTTCCTGTACCAATTCCCGATACATCAAAATCAGGTACGCATTGTGCAGCAAGAAGCTGTCCATTAATATCAAAAGCCCAGTCGCCTTTTTTCTTAAGCTCTCCCATGGAAACCCCTAAGTAAGCACCCCAATTCGCTTTTTGATTATCTGTAATCGGCAATTTTCGTGCTTTGTGATTGTATAAACCAGCTAAATAGATTTGTACTGGTTTCTTCGAACAAAAGGCATTAAAGCGATACCCAAGAATTAATTGAGAAACAATAAAATCAAAACGTTGTTTATCAATAGAGTCGGTAAATTTCTTTGTATCCCAATCAATAACGGAATATTTGGTATAAAAACCGGTTTTAAAAAGATTGAGAAGACCAATTTCTCCTACATAACCAAACTGTTCTTTCCATTCATTAACAAGAAAAATACCTGCATGTAAGTAAGCGCTTCCAATGGGATCGATATTATGACCATACTTAAAACACACACCATCAAAAAACGAGTTAAACTCTACCTTTGAATCAAGCATAGAAGACATACGGCGGCGTCCTAACTCGACATCTAAACCCCAATTGCTTCGATCAAAAATACGATAACCCCAGATAGCTCTTTCTAACTTTAGCTTATTTAAAGTTCCGCTTATAATTCCTGCTTCGTTGTCGAATTCTAACTTAACGGCTGCCCATGAACGATCTGTTCGATAGTCAAACATCAAATTCACTTCAATATCAAAACCATTAGAGGGAATAGGTAGACCATCGCTACCAAATACTACTCCATTAGGTCCTCTTTGATTCACACCATTTGCAGTTTCATGAGTATGTTGAAATTCTGTACGAACCTCTCCACTAATGGATAAAGATCCACCTGACTCTTTAATAGTCACTTGGCGTTTTGTATTAATCCAATCACGCAATGCACCAATGTCTCTTTGATCAAGATCATCTGCTTCGTCAATTGTTGCTGCCATTGCAGAAGAAGCAACAAATACGGTGCTTAAAAGGAATAAGCAGCGTTTCAAATCTACTTTCATTATTAGCTCCAGATTAATTTTTTATACGGGGGCAAAATATTTAAGAAATTACTAGAGAAGATCTCAAAAATACCCAACACTAAGATCAACTGATTAATAGAAAAAATTAAAAACAATCTCAAGATTTTATAAAGGAAATCTTTCTTTATTTCAAAGAAAATAGAAGCAACACCGTTAAAAATTTCTATTGCTGAGAAGTTCATGAATGATAAGAGATCACTCATGAGATTTAAGAAAAAATGATATCGCTCAAAAGTATTTTTGAATAGTATTTTCTTTAAAAAATATCCTGCAGGCAAAGTCTTTCTATTAAAAACTCAAATCTGCACTTAGCGTAAATGCTTTTTCATTAAAGAAACGTGCTTCAAAATTACAATCAAACCCACGTTGATTTGTGAGACCACAACCTAAAACCAAGCCAAATAGGTGCTGACTTTTAAAAGAAAAATACCCTCTGGGAAAGACAGGAATTGAGGGAAGATGCCTGATTTTTCCTTGAAAATCTGCACATTGTAGAGCGATATAAGGGATCAAGTAAGAAAAGCGATGATAGAGTCCCATACTCACCTGCCATTCGTAACAAAACATTGTTGTTTTTTGCGGAAGATGCGATTCTTGATCTACTAAAATGGCATAAAGATCAGGACGCACAGCTCTATAGCTTGCGGCAAGTCCCACTTGCGTGTCTCCCCAATAAACTAGAATAGCTCTTCCACCACCGCCCCATGCAAAATAGCTATGGGACTTATAAGAGATATCAGGACCTTGAGGATAAAGGCGCTGCGTAAACTCTGCATGCATTTTTCCCAGTTCAAAATAAAGATCCAAACGCTGATTGATAGATGCTGTAAATGTCCCAAAATTACTGGTTAGCTTTGCCTTAGGCATGTTTTTAACCTGCAGAGCATTTTGACGCAGAACCTTAAGCTTACGATTCTGAACATGATCATACTCATAACCCATCTTGATCCTAAGCCAAGACTGTTTCGATAAAAAAAGTCCTTCTTCAGGAATACCAGGTGAGCCGGGGTTGAATGTATACAGACCAAAGCCACTATTACAAATGAGTAGTGCACTTAAAAATAGATAATTTTTTTGCATAATCTTAAATTATCTAGTGTATGATGCAAAGAATGCAAGATCAAAAAAATGTTCTATACTAGTGCCGATTCAAACGGCTAGCTTAATGGGATTTAAGTCAACGACTTGAAACTTGTCGTTTATCCTACATTTCAAAATATCTGTTATTTTCGGTATCTCTTCTAAGAAGAATCCTCTAATTGCCTGAAAAAAAGTCACCGACGTTTCGTAATATCGATTGTATACCGTCTTTTCCTTTAAGATCTTCCACAAGCGTTCAATAGGATTCAAATTCGGCGAATAAGGAGGGAGATAGTGCACTTTAATCCTAGAAGACATCAGAAACT